>NZ_JBLVOH010000199.1:12083-31386 GCF_053543675.1 Microbacterium umsixpiens | reverse complement strand
GCGCCGCCGCACGAGTGCCCCGCCGCGCTCACGGAGACGCGCGTCGAGCGACGCCAGCGAGTGGTGCAGCCACCAGCGGGCTGCGCCGCCGAGGGGGCGGATGCCCGGCGACTCCTCGTCGAGCACATAGAGCGCGATGACCGGTTCGCCTCGATCGATCGCCGCGCGCAACGCCGGATTGTCGGCGAGGCGGAGGTCGTCGCGGAACCACACCAGCGAGGGGGATGTCATGGGACCATTCTCTTCGAGCTCACGGGGATGGTCCGTCTCTCAACGCCGACGGTGGTTTCGGCGGGGTGTCTCGCCGCCGGTCGACCACAGCGCCCACAGCATGAGAATCGGCTGCAGGAACAGCCGGCCGAATCGTCGAGCATCCGTGTCGAGTCCCGGCGTCGAGCGCTTGGTCTGCCACTGGTGGATGTTCCCGGGCATCACGGCGACGAAGAATGCGGCCGTCGCCCAGCCGATGCGGCGGCGCTCCTTCGGTAGCGCGAGGAGCCCCGCCGCGAGCGCGACCTCTGCGGCGCCCGAGGCGATCACGATCGTGTCCTTGTCGAGCCTGGTCAGGCGAGTGGCCCAATCGGGCACCACGACCCGGAACCCGCGGGTGCTGAGGAAGTGGCCGACGCCGATCGCGCCGAGCGCGACCGCCAGGATCCATCGTGCGACTGCTCTGTCCATCCGTTCACGTTACGTGATGTCCAGAGCTCCGGCGTCACTCCGCGGCGGGCATCCTGGTGCGCTCCCACGAGCGGAACCCGTCGACGATCTCCGGCGTGTGCGTGTGGTGGAGGTAGTGCGTCCCATCGAGCGGCACGACCGTTCCATCGTCGACGGCCGCGGCCTGCTCCTCGTGCAGATCCACCCAGGTGGGGACCGTCGGATTGTCGGCCACGACGAACAGCAGCAGGGGGAGGTCTTCGGGGAAGCTCGTGCCGAGCGCATCCTCGAAGTTCGCGTGGAGCAGGGACATCGCGTTCAGGTAGGTGGGGCTCAGCGTGTTCCGATTGGTGAGCAGGGCGATCTGCTCCTGCACGTCTGCGGAGTAGACGGACTCGTCGTAACCCGTGCCGCGGAACGACGCGATGAGTCGCACGAGCCCCAGGTTCTTCGCCGCGCCGAAGAGTCCGACGGGCAGCTCGGTGTCCGAGCCGGGCTGTCCGGGGACGCTGCTGTCGATTCCGACGAACGCCCGCACCTCATCGGGGTAGCGGTTCGCGAACTGGATGCCGTAGATGCCGGCGATGGAATGCCCCATCAAGACGTAGTCGTCGACGCCGAGCTCCTGCAGGGCGGAGTGCGTCTCGGACACGATGTTGTCGGTGGTGCGGGCGCGATCCGTCCCGTCGCTCAACCCGTAGCCGAACGGCTCCACGACGATCACGCGATGGTCCTTGGCCAGCTCGGTGACGAGCGGCTCGAAGTCGAGCACGGGAGATGCGGTGCCGAAACCCGGGAGGAGAACGATGTCCTCCGAGCCCTCACCGGTGATCATGACGTTCATCTCGTGCCCGTCCACGGTGACCTTCTGCCCGTACGGCTCGATGCGATCCTGTTCGACCGCGGTCGCCACCGCATTGCCGACCGTGGTGGCCACCAGTCCGACCGCGATGACGACGACGACGGACGTGAGTGCGATGAGCACTCTCTTGACGGGCTTCTTCATGCCGACCTCTCTCGGCGCACGCGCTGTGCGCCCTCATCCCAGCGTGCCGCGCGGCATCCGCCGCCGCGTCGCCCTGCCGCAGACAAACGTGTACTGCGATCGCAGTACACACAGCTCATCCCGGCGGAGGATCCGGGAGTCGGCGTCGCGGTGAATACTGGTGTGATGCCGGCACCTCGTCCTCCAGGAATCGCGGCGCCGCTCTCCGACCTGATCGCTGTGGTCGTGGTGGTCGTGTTCGCCGTGTCACCCTTCCCGGACGAGGCGTTCCGCGCGACCGGATGGCTGCTCGTCGTCGCCCTCGTCCCCGCGGCCGCGATGCCGTTCCGCCGCCGGCATCCCCTCGTCGTGCTCGTCGTCAGCCTGCTGTGCGCAGTGGTCCTGGCATTCGCGGGTGTCCTGTCGCCGAGCGCGCTCATCGCCATGGCGATCAGTGGTTTCGCCGTCGTGGACCGTCGAGGGCGACTCGTCGGGATCATCTCCGTGACCTCGGCGACGGCTATGGTCTTCTTCTCGAACGCGATCCCGCTCGGCGGGGATCTCTTCGATGCCCGCGCGCTGCAGTTCGTCTTCATCATCGCCCTCGCCGGAGCGCTGGGGGACGCGACCAGGTCACGACGCGAGTTCGTCTCCGCCATGACCGAACGCGCGGAGCGGGCCGAGCGGGGGAGGGACGAGGAAGCGCGACGACGTGTCGCCGAAGAACGGGTGCGCATCGCCCGCGATCTGCACGACGTGGTCGCGCACCAGATCTCGGTCATCAGTCTCAATGCCGGCGTCGCATCATCCGCGTTGGAGACCCGCCCGGAGCGTGCGCGGGAGGCGCTGAGTAGCATCCGCCGTTCCTCTCGCACCGTGCTCGCCGACATCGGTGGGCTGATGGCGCTGCTGCGCTCCGACGATCCGGATGATGTTCGCGACCTTCGTCCGCAGGTCGGCCTCGCCGGTCTCGACGAGCTGGTCGTGCAGTTCCGCGAGGCGGGGCTGCGCGTCGATCTCCAGGACGATCCCGATCGGCCTGCTCTGTCGCCGGCCAGTGATCATGCGGCTTACCTCGTGGTCCTCGAAGGATTGACGAATGCGCACAAGCACGGAGCGGATGGCGCGGCGACCGTGCGGCTCCGAGCGGACGGCGGGTCGCTCCGTGTCGTCGTCGACAACCAGGTGGCGACGGAATCCGAGGTGGTGTCGCGTGCGGGTGGCCACGGGCTGCGTGGACTGCGCGAGCGCGTCGTCGCGGTCCGGGGAGATGTGCAGACCGGCCGCGATGGAAGCGCTTTCCGCCTCGAGGTGCGGATCCCCCTCGACGGAGGTGCACGATGATCCGGGTGCTCGTCGTCGACGATCAGCCGTTGGTGCGGCAGGCGGTCCGCGACATCTTCGTCGACGGCGGCATCGAAGTGGTGGGCGAAGCAGCGAACGGGCGTGAGGCGGTCACTGCGGTGCGCGAGTCGATGCCGGACGTCGTCGTGATGGACATCCGGATGCCGGAGCTCGACGGCATCGCCGCCACCGCGCAGATCATGAGCGCGGCGCAGTCCACCGCGACCCGCGTGCTCATCCTGACGACCTTCGAGGAGGACGACTACGTGGTCGCCGCACTCCGCGCCGGTGCGAGTGGCTTCATCGGCAAAGGGGCCGAGCCGGACGACATCGTCAGCGCCGTGCGAGTGGTGCACCGCGGTGAGGCTCTCCTGTCGTCGGCGGCAACACGGTCGCTGATCGAGCGCTCCGTGCTGCCGCAGCATCCGCGAGCCGATGCCTGGCATACCGAGCCGCTGCGACAGCTCACGGAGCGGGAGCGCGAGGTGCTGCTGCTCGTGGCGGGCGGGGCGTCGAACCAGGACATCGCGAACCGCCTCGTGATCTCACCGCACACCGCGAAGACCCATGTGAACCGCATCATGTCGAAGCTGCACGCACGCGATCGTGCGCAGCTCGTGATCCACGCGTACGAGTCGGGGATCATCGTCCCCTCGCGCGGCGCCGACCAGCCGGGCTGAGGGTGACCGACGGCAGCACCGGTCAGGGTGTCCGACACCGTCGCGAAGCGGTCAGGACCCCGTGATCATGCGAGTAACCTGGACACCGACCCAGATGGAGAGTTTCTGTGCCTGAAAACGCCCGGCCGCACGATGGCTTCGCCCTGTTCACTGACCGAAACGTCGTCGCGATGCGCGTCAACGGCGATCTCAAGGACCTCGCCACGACCGTGACCGACACCGACGAGGTCGAGCCGGTCACGATCGACAGTGCGGATGGGCTGAACATCCTCCGCCACTCGGCTGCCCACGTGCTGGCGCAGGCGGTGCAGCGCATCAACCCGCAGGCGAACCTCGGCATCGGCCCGCCCATCACCGACGGGTTCTATTACGACTTCGGCGTGGAGACCCCGTTCACGCCTGACGACATCAAGGCCATCACGAAGGAGATGCAGCGCATCGTCCGCGAGGGCCAGCGCTTCGTCCGCCGTGTCGTGACCGACGACGAGGCGCGCGCCGAGCTCGCGGACGAGCCGTTCAAGCTCGAGCTCATCGGGCTCAAAGGCGGGAAGGAAGCCGCCGAGGGGGCCTCCGTCGAGGTCGGCGAGGGTGAGCTGACGATCTACGACAACACCACCCGCGATGGCGAGGTCGTCTGGAAGGACCTCTGCCGCGGGCCGCACCTGCCCAACACGCGCATGATCGGCAACGGCTGGGACCTCACCCGCATCGCCGCCGCCTACTGGCGCGGCAGCGAGAAGAACCCGCAGCTGCAGCGCATCTACGGCACGGCGTGGCCGACCAAGGACGAGCTGCGTGCCTACCAGGAGCGCATCGCCGAGGCGGAGCGCCGCGATCACCGCAAGCTCGGTGCCGAGATGGACCTGTTCTCCTTCCCGGACGAGATCGGCTCCGGACTCGCGGTGTTCCACCCCAAGGGCGGCATCATCCGCTACGAGATCGAGGAGAACCTGCGCAAGCACCTGCTGCGCAACGGATACGACCTCGTGAACAGCCCGCACATCACGAAGAAGGACCTCTTCATGACGTCGGGTCACCTGCAGACCTATGCGGACGGCATGTTCCCCCCGATGCACCTCGACGAGGTCGTCGATGAGGAGGGCAACGTCACCCGTCAAGGGCAGGACTACTACCTGAAGCCGATGAACTGCCCGTTCCACAACCTCATCTTCCGTTCGCGCGGGCGTTCCTACCGCGAGCTGCCGCTGCGTCTGGCCGAGTTCGGGACGGTCTACCGCTACGAGAAGAGTGGGACGCTGTCGGGTCTGACCCGCGTGCGTGGCCTGACACAGGACGACGCCCACATCTACGTCGCTCAGGACCAGGTCAAGGAAGAGCTCACGACGAACCTGAACCTCGTCCTGGACCTGCTCCGCGACTACGGCCTCAACGACTTCTACCTCGAACTGTCGACGAACGAGGTGGGGAACCCCAAGTTCCTCGGCGAGCCGGAGCAGTGGACCCCCGCGATCGACACGTTGCGTGAGGTCGCGATCGAGTCCGGACTCGAACTCGTCGCCGACCCCGGCGGCGCCGCCTTCTACGGTCCGAAGATCTCCGTACAGGCACGCGACGCGATCGGACGCACCTGGCAGATGTCGACCATCCAGCTCGACTTCAACCAGCCCGACCGGTTCGAGCTGGAGTACACCGGACCCGACGGGCAGAAGCACCGGCCGGTCATGATCCACCGCGCGCTCCTCGGTTCGGTCGAGCGCTTCTTCGCGATCCTCCTCGAGCACTACGCCGGCGACTTCCCGCTCTGGCTCGCGCCCAGTCAGGTTGTCGGCGTCCCGGTCGCGGAGCAGTACGGAGACTATCTGGACGACGTCATCGCGCAGCTGCGCGAGGCGGGCGTCCGGGCCGACGTTGATCACTCCGACGACCGCATGCAGAAGAAGATCCGCAACCACACGACGGCGAAGGTCCCCGTCATCCTCATCGTCGGGGAGCAGGATCGAGCCGCGGGCACGGTGTCGTTCCGCTTCCGAGACGGGACGCAGGAGAACGGCGTCCCGGTGGCGGATGCGGTACGTCGGATCAGCGCCGCCATCGCCTCGCACGCGCTCGTGCTGAAGGCAGGGGACCTGGCGTGACCGAGGGGGAGCGGCCGCTGGAAGACGCCGGGCGCCTCGCCGGCGTTCCGGACGAGTTCCAGCGGCTGTGGACCCCGCACCGGATGGCCTACATCCAGGCGGGGCCGGAGCCGCTGCGGGAGGAGTGCCCGTTCTGCGAGGCGCCGAAGTTCCCGGACGAGGAGCGGCTGGTCGTGGCGCGCGGCGAGACGGCCTACGTGCTGCTGAACCTGTTCCCGTACAACTCGGGGCACCTGCTCGTGTGCCCGTATCGCCACATCGCCACGTACGACCAGGCGACGCCCGCCGAGGTCGCCGAGATCGGTGCCCTCACACAGACGGCCATGCGTGTGCTGCGCGAGGTGTCACGCTGCGACGGCTTCAACATCGGCATGAACCAGGGCGCGGTGGCGGGCGCCGGCGTCGACGCCCACCTGCACCAGCACGTGGTGCCGCGGTGGACATCGGACGCCAACTTCTTCCCGATCATCGCGAAGACCAAGGCGCTTCCGCAGCTCCTCGGCGAGGTGCGGGAGGCCGTGGCGAACGCCTGGCCGGCGTCGGAGCCTGCTGCGGAGGAGCTCAGCGCACCTGACGGGCGGTGAACTGCATCTGCGGGTTCGCGTAGAACTCCTGCGCCTCGACGAGCTGCAGCTCGCGCTCACCGGATTCGAGTGTGGCTTTCAACAGGTCGTAGACGCTGGATGCCGTGCGCTCCAGAGCGATCTTCGCGCTGCCGGTCTCGACGTAGTGCGCCGTGAACAGTGCCGCGGTCACATCCCCGGAGCCGTTCGCCTTCATCGGCAGGTGCGGGGTCTGCACCAGCCAGGCGCCCTGCGCGTCGGCGGCGAGCATCTCGATGGTGCCCTCTTCGCGGTCGGGCCGCTCGACGCTCGTCACCAGCACGGTGCTCGGACCCATCGCGTGGGCGAGGTCGACGGAGGCGAGGGTGGACTCGAGCGTGTCCGGCTCGGTGTCGGTGAGGAAGCCGAGCTCGAACTGGTTCGGCGTGATGATGTCGGCGACCGGGACGACGCGCTCTCGCAGCAGAACCGGGATCGCCGGGGCCACGAAGCACCCCGACTTGGCGTTGCCCATGACCGGGTCGCAGGCGTAGACGGCGCTCGGGTTCGCGGACTTCACACGGGCGACCGCGTCGATGATCACGTCTCCGATGCCTTCGCCGCCCTGGTAGCCGCTGAGGATCGCGTCGATCTGGCCGAAGACGCCACGCTCCTCGATGCCGGTGATGACTTCGCGGACGTCGTCCGGAGCGATCATCGGTCCGCGCCAGGCGCCGTATCCGGTGTGGTTGGAGAAGTTCACGGTGTAGACCGGTAGCACCTCGACGCCGATGCGCTGCAGGGGGAACACCGCGGCGGAGTTGCCGACGTGCCCGTAGGCGACGGCTGACTGGATGGAGAGGATCTTCATTCTCCGGCTCTTTCGTTCAGGGCAGGCGGGTGCCCGCGAGGATGGTCATCGCCCGGCGGCGACGAGATCGGCGACGAGGGTCTCGGCCTCATCATCGGACAGGTCGTGCACGGTCAGGCGCAGATGGTGGGACGGTTCTGCGCGGTCGTCGAGCGCGAAGTCGTCGCCGGTGCGGGCCAGCCACCCGCGGCGCATCAGCCGATCGGCGACGAGACGCGCGGGTTGCGGCAGCGCGACCCACAGGCTCATGCCGTCGGATGCTGTCGCATCGATACCGCCGGCGCGCAGGCGCTCTGCGAAGGCGGCATTCCGCTCGGCGTAGTGGGCGGCCGCTGCGGCGACCTCGGTCATCACGGCGTCGTCGGTCAGCTGGGTCAGCGCGAGACGCTGCAGCAGGTGGCTCACCCACGTGGTGCCGGGACTCAGACGCATCGCGAGCCGTTCGGCCGTCTCGGCATCGGTCGCCGCGATCGCGAGGCACATGTCGGGTCCGAGAAACTTCGACACGGAGCGCACGAGCGCGAACCGACGGTGGTCGGGACCGATGAGCGACTCGTACCGGCGCTGCGACAGCATCGAGAAATGGTCGTCCTCGATGATCAGCACGTAGGGGTGGTCGGCCAGTACCGCTCGCAGTTCGGCGGCCCGCGTCGCGGTGAGACTCGCTCCGGTGGGGTTCTGCGCGCGCGGGGTGCAGATGATCGCGCGGACTCCGGCGTCCAATGCCGCACGCAACCCGTCGACGGTCATGCCCTCGGCGTCGACCGGCACCGGAACGGCCCGGTATCCGCCGAGTCGCACCGTGTGGATGCTCGCCAGGAAGCACGGGTCCTCGAGCGCCACGGCGTCGTCGCGCATCAGTGCCTGCGCGAGCAGCCGCTCCACGGCGTCGACGGCACCGCTGGTGACGGTGATGCGGAAGTCGACGTCGTCGAGGTCGGCGGCGATCCACCGCCGTGCCCAATCCTCGAGACCACGATCGATCACGGGCTCGCCGTAGAGGACGGGGCGCGAGGCGATGGTCATCAGTGCGGGTGCCGGATCGGGGATGAGGCGTGGGTCCGGGTTGCCGGTGCCGATGTCCCGGAGGACAGTGTCGGGGGCGTAACCCTCCTGCGCCACGGTTTCGTGGCCCGCGACCACGGTGCCGGCACGCCCGCGCGAGACCACGAGACCGGCCTGAGCGAGCTGGCGGTACGCAGCCACGGCGGTGTTGCGATTCACGCCGAGGGTCGCGGCCAGCTCGCGCACCGGGGGGAGGAGACTACCGGGCTGCAGGGATCCGCGGTCGCGCAGCGAACGCACGCTGTCGGCGATCTCCGACGCGGTGGTACCTGTGATCTGGTCGCTCATGATCCTCCTCAGCGATTCTAGGTCGAATCGGACAGTGCTACGTTTGATCTAGATCAAAACCCACTTCGGTGCATCCGACAGGAGTTCCCCATGACCGAGCAGACAACCACCGGATCCTCGCGCGTCAAGCGCGGCCTCGCCGAGATGCTCAAGGGCGGCGTCATCATGGACGTCGTCACCGCTGAGCAGGCGAAGATCGCCGAAGACGCGGGCGCCGTGGCCGTCATGGCGCTCGAGCGCGTGCCGGCCGACATCCGTGCCCAGGGTGGGGTCTCGCGGATGAGCGATCCCGACATGATCGACAGCATCATCGACGCGGTCTCGATCCCAGTGATGGCGAAGGCGCGCATCGGACACTTCGTCGAGGCCCAGGTGCTGCAGGAGCTCGGCGTCGACTACATCGACGAGTCCGAGGTGCTCTCGCCGGCCGACTACGTGAATCACATCGACAAGTACCAGTTCACCGTGCCGTTCGTATGCGGTGCGACCAATCTGGGCGAGGCACTCCGCCGCATCAACGAGGGCGCCGCGATGATCCGCTCCAAGGGCGAGGCCGGCACCGGCGACGTCTCCGAGGCGATGAAGCACATCCGCAAGATCCGTGGGGAGATCGCGGCCCTCGCTGCGCTGCCCAAGGACGAGCTGTACGTCGCCGCCAAGGAACTGCAGGCGCCCTACGAGCTGGTCGCCGAGATCGCCGAGACCGGCAAGCTCCCCGTCGTGCTCTTCGTGGCCGGAGGAGTCGCGACCCCCGCGGACGCCGCGATGATGATGCAGCTCGGAGCAGACGGCGTGTTCGTGGGCTCGGGCATCTTCAAGTCGGGCAACCCCGCCGAACGTGCCAAGGCCATCGTCAAGGCGACCACGTTCTTCGACGACGCCAAGGTGATCGCCGAGGTCTCTCGCGGGCTCGGCGAGGCGATGGTGGGCATCAACGTGAGTGACCTCCCGGCGCCGCACCGTCTCGCCGAGCGTGGCTGGTAACACCCGCGTCGGAGTCCTCGCGCTGCAGGGCGACGTGCGCGAGCACGCCGCCCTGCTCGCGCATCTGGGCGCCGACGTCGTGCTGGTGCGCCGACCGGAAGACCTCTCTTCCGTCGACGGCCTCGTGATCCCCGGCGGCGAGTCCAGCGTGATCGACAAGCTGTCGCGCATCTTCGGGATGCAGGAACCGATCCGCACCGCGATCGATGCAGGGCTCCCGGTCTACGGGACGTGCGCCGGACTCATCCTGCTCGCGGACACGGTGCTCGACGGGATCGACGGCCAGGAGTCCTTCGGCGGAATGGACGTCGATGTCCGTCGCAACGCGTTCGGGCGCCAGACGGAGTCGTTCGAGACGGAACTTGACGTCCCCGCGCTGGGGGAGCCTCCGGTGCGCGCGACGTTCATCCGCGCCCCGGTGGTCGAGCGTGTGGGCGCCGGTGTCGACGTCCTGGCATCGCTCGCGGACGGCACGGTGGTCGCCGTCGAGCAGGGCAGCCTGCTCGGAACGAGCTTCCACCCGGAGGTCGATGGCGAGACGCGCTTCCACGAGCGCTTCCTCGACAAGGCCCGGACCCGTGCCGGGACGTCCGTGCGCTAGCGCCGGTGGGAGAGTAGCCAGTCGTACAGCTCGGGGTTGTCGTAGGTCTCGGTCCAGGAATCATGACCGACGCCCGCATATCGCGTGAACCGCACGTCGGCGTCGAGCGTCCGAAGTTCGGTGGTGATCTCCTCCGTGGCGGAGATCGGCACGACATCGTCGGCGTCGCCGTGGAAAGCCCAGACGGGCAGGTGCCGAATCGGCTCAGCACTCTGCATCCAGAGCCCACCGCAGATCGGTGCGATAGCGGCGAACCGTTCGGGATAGCGCACCGCCAGGCTCCAGGTCCCGAAGCCGCCCATGCTGAGCCCGGTCACCGAAATGCGGGCCGGATCGACACGGTGCGTCGAGACGACCTCGTCGACCAGCCCGGACAGGGTCGAGAGCTCCGCGACCCACTGGCTCGACTCACCGCACTGCGGGGTGACGAGGACGAAGGGGAACTCGTGACCTTCATCCGCCAACCGCGGCGGGCCGTGCACCGCGGCGAGGTCGAGGTCGGAACCTCGTTCGCCCGCTCCGTGCAGGAACAGCACGAGGGGCCAGAGTCTGCCCGGATCGGAGTCATAGTCATCCGGAAGGTGGACGAGGTACCGCAGCACATCTGCCGGAGTCGGCGCGTCGTCGCGGACGTCCGACGTGCGAACGGCAGGAGCGATGTGTCGTGATCTGCGCATGCCTCCATCCTGCGCCATCCGTACGGGTCGTCCGACGGTAGGGTCACTTAGCCACTCGTGCCCGATCGCAGCGGTCACCAACGGATACGCAGAAACTCCGCACGGAGTTTCGCGCCTCGCTGTGGGTTCAGGCTCTCGACCCACGAGATGCGGCCGAGCAGATGTGCACGGAAATCGTCGAGTCGGCGGTGATTCTGACTGCGCGGACCGTGCACGACGCAGTTGTGGATGGTCGCCTTGAGCCGGTCGTAGTCGTCCCGTGAGACATTCGTTCGCTGGTTGACGACGATTCCGGTCACGCTCTGCCTGACGCCCTGGCGTCGGACCCTCGTTTTGTGCGGGTTGGCAACGTGCCCCTCGTCGCCGATGATCCGCTGCACACCACGGATGAAGGCATCAGGTCGCTTCGCGAGTCTCGGACCGCCGCTGAACGCGAGGTCATCGGCGTATCTCGTGTAGGTCGCATCGACGGCATCCGCCCATCCCGTCAGCCGTGAATCCAGGCGCCGAATGGCGAGGTTGGCAAGCATCGGCGAGGAGGGAGCGCCCTGCGGCAGATGACTCGTGGCCAGAGCCCGACGCAGGGCGAACCGCTCGTCGGATGATCCGCCCGGTGGCATGGCCGCAAGCACGCGCGGAGGAACGGCGTTGGTGCACAGCCCGGTCACGACGTGCGCGACCGGTTCGGACAGTCCCGACTGCCGAAGTGTTCCGTATATGCGACCGCCCGTCACGCGCGAGAAGAAAGTAGTGAGGTCGAGGGATATGACGATGTCGGCCCCCGTGTGGCGCGCCGCCCCGGTGGCCGCGCTGCGACCGGGCATGAAACCGTGGGCGGCATCGTTCACGGCTATGAGGCCGAGCACCTGTTCCAGGAGACTGCGCTGCACACGGCGCATCCGTTGCTCCGGGATCTCCAGCAACCTGGGGATCCGCCCGTGCCGTGTGCGCCACTCGTACCGGTAGTGGTGCAAGGCCCCTGTGCGCGCGCGCCGATTCCAATGTTTGGTGTCGGCGAACCACTGGAGCCGGCCGACGTCCAGATCGAGCATGGCGGCGAGATCCGAGATGCTGTCGATACGGGGAAGAGCGCCCGAGGGCGGCTGCGACGCCGATGGACCGACTACGCGGTGGTGGATGCGCAGCGGCGAACGGCGCTCGTCGGCCTTGCGCACCGCTTCTGCGAAATCGGGCGAACGGAGGATCACCGACGTCAGCAGTCGCGGGGCATCGACAGGCGGGCGGACGAAGGAGGTCAACACGTCACCGACGAGCGGAGAGAGCCAACGGCGACGCGCTCCCATGACGTACGCGCCGGCCTCGACGAGCTGCTCCTTCGCCCAGACCTCTGAGGCGAGGAAAGCGTCGGCCAGAGAGGCGGCCACCAACGACGGCAACGGTCGCGGCGTGCGCCCCAGCACGCGTGATGCGGTGGAGGGCGCCATCAGAGGGCAGCCGTGGAGCGGGCGCCGGGCGTGCGATGGCCTGCGTACGACTCGTCCGTCAGTGCGGGCACCGGTCTGCGCGAAGCGCAGTAAGGCGCCTGCGGCGTTCGTTCCAGGTCAGACTGCGTACCCCGGGGTGACCCCGGAGAGAGCGGAACACGTCGTGAACCACTCGCCTCGTCCGCAAGCCATCGCACGCGGCCACGATAGCAAGGAACACCAACGTCCGGATGGCGTCGTCCGCAGCCCCCGGCGATCAGCCGCGACTACGCGGCCCTGATGGTCTGCCGTGACCGATCATTTCCGGCGGGCGCACCGAGGTGGCCGGCGGAGAACCGTCGCGTGCGAGCCGTGCTGACCTACCTCGACGCCGCGCGATCCTGAACCTGCAGCAGGGCGGCGAGCCACCGCAGCGCGGGTCCGGCTTGCGCCCGCTGGAACGCGCGGAGTCCGGGAAGCTGCGGTATCTCCGGTTGCGCCTGGGCGAACCAGAGGTAAGACGCGAAGCCCGAGATGACCGGCAGCATGTCGTGAACGGGCGGGGCTCCGTGCTCTTCGAACAGCGGCCATGTCTCTTCGCACGCGGGACCGCCGGATGCCTCGACGCTCGGCAGCAGACAGGGGAGATCGATCCAGGGGGCTCCGCGGCGGGCGTGCGGCCAGTCCACGAATCGTGCGTGCCCATCACTGATGAGGATGTTGTCGGCCCGCACGTCGTCGTGGGCGATGACGTCTCCGCCGACCGCAGCACGGAAGCCCTGTTCGATGCGCAGCAGGTCGGTCATCCGCCCACGCACCATGGCCGGGAGACCTGCGAGCAGACGCTCATCGAGGGAGATAACCTCCCATCGGGTGAAGTCGGACATGCTGTCGGCCGCGTCAGGCAGGTCGAGCGGCGCTTTCGTCGAGGCGACGATGCGGAGGGTCGCAGCGATCGAATGCAGATCATCCGCCGACCAGGGGCTGCCGGGATGGTGTCCGTCGATCGCTTCGAGCACGAGCGCGGAACCGGCAGTCTCGTCGACCTCGCCCAGCACTGCCGGGGCGACCGTCGGTGGCAGCGTCGCGAGCACCTGCATCTCGGTACGGAGGAAGTGCAGGGAATCAGGATGCCAGTCCCGCGCGCAGGCCTTCACGAAGGCCTTTCCCTTCGTGGTGGTGACCACTCCCGCGTAGGACGCGCTGAATCCGCTCTGGGCCGGTTCATCGCGGACGAATCGTCCTCCGATCACGTCGACGATGCGCGCGCGCAGCACCAGGGGGAGTGCGGTCCACTCCGGTCGAAGGCGATCGGCGCCTGCGCTCATCGTGTCGTTCCCTTCGCTCGCAGCGTCGCGGCATCCCCGGGGCACGGGTTCCTCGACGCTAGCAGCAGCCGGCGGAAGGGCCAACGATCTCGATCATTCGGCGCGTGAACCCGCGGCGACCAGGCCGCGGATGGCCTCGACGGTGCGGTCGACATCCTCCGGGGTGGTCGCCCACGACGACATCGAGCATCGCAGGGCCGCACGGCCGCCCCACTCGGCACCCGTCATGGCCGCCGTCCCCTCGGTGAGGATCGCCGCGCCGAGCGCGCGCGTCGCCCGGTCGGAGCCGAGGTGGAACATGACCTGGGTATAGACGACGTCGTTGATGACTTCCACTGTCTCCACGGATCGGAGCCCCGCAGCCATCGCGACGGCGTTCGCGTGCAGACGGTCCATCAGCTCAGCGATGCCCGAGCGTCCGAGACTGCGCAGCGCGGCCCACGCGGGAACCCCGCGGGCGCGTCGCGAGAGCTCGGGCGTCACATCCCACGGGTCGAGCCCCGAATAGATCAGATAGTCGCCTCCGGTGCGGAACGCCGCGATGGAGTCCGCCGGGTCGCGCACGATCGCCATGCCGCAGTCGTAGGGCACGTTCAGAGTCTTGTGGGCGTCCGTCGCCCAGGAGTCGGCATCCGCCATCCCCGCGGTGAGGTGGCTCAACCCGGCAGACGCCGCCGCCCACAGCCCGAACGCGCCGTCGATGTGCACCCAGGCGCCGTGACGCCGCGCGATGGGGATCAGCGCGGCGAAGTCGTCGAAGGCGCCGGTGTGCACCTCTCCCGCCTGCAGACACACGATGAGGGGGCCGTCGCCGCCGGCGAGAGCCTGCTCGAGCGCATCCGGGCTCATACGCCCTTGATCGTCGGACGGGACGACCGTCAGTTCCGCCCGCCCGATCCCCAGGAAGCGTGCGGCGCGGTCGATGGACCCGTGCCGGTCCGCGCCGACGACGAACCGCAGCGGGGGAGAACCGTGGAATCCCTGCTCGGCGATGTCCCACCCTGCGCGCGCCAGCACCGCATGTCGAGCGGTGGCGAGGCAGGTGAAGTTGGCGAGCTGCCCGCCCGTGACGAAACCGACGCTGGCGGTCGCGGGGAGGCCGAAGAGGTCGAGCATCCACTGCCCGGCGACGCGTTCCATCGCGACCGTGGCGGGTGTGAGGGTCGACGAGCCCGAGTTCTGATCCCACGCCGAGACGAGCCAGTCGGCGGCGAGGGCGGCCGGATGGGTGCCACCGATCACGAAGCCGAAGAACCGGCCGCCGGGGATCGCGACGAGGCCGGGATCGGCGAGCACGGTCATCTCCTCGACCACAGTCGCGGGATCCATGCCGTGTTCCGGGAGCGGGCCGCCGAAGGCCGTCAGCATGTCGTCGAGTGAAGCCCGTGGCCACACCGGTCGCTCGGCGACCGAGTCGAGGAAGCGGAGGGCGGCGTGATGCGCGGTATCCAGTGCGCGCGACCTGTCGTCAGGAGCCATCTCGTTCATGCCTCAGGCCTACACCCGGGTGTCTTCTCGCGCCAGAGGTCGCGCGACGCCTCGGTAGGGTTGAGCGCATGATCGGCGCACGGGAATGGCAACTCATCGGCCTGAACAACCTCTACATGAATCTGCAGCGACTGCATGTCTACGATCGCGCGTCGGCGATGATCAACGGGGCCGCCGAAGACGAGGCGCGCACCACTGCGCTGCGCGGATGGATGGACGCGGTCGTGGCGGCGATGGAGCCGGTGCTGCAGGGCGGAGAACTCGATCAGGCGACGCAGGAGTCTCTCCTGCCGCTGGTGCCGTGGCTCCGTGACGAGGTCGCCCGCTACTACGCCCTGCACGATCCCACCGCCCCGTTGCGGGACCAGGCCGCGTTCGGAGCAGCCCACGTGCTCGCCTGCGACTACCAGACGAAGGGCGAGCGGGCGATCGCCGAAGCGGTCGGCAAGCCGGAGGAAGCCGATCGCCTCCTCCAGCGCGTCCCCATGATGATGGCGCTCGTCCGGCAGGCGAACACCGCGGTCGGAACCTGTGCCGAGGGTGAGCCGAGCGACGAGGTCGCGGGGTACATCACCGAACATGTGCGCGTCGCGCGCGGCGATGAATCGCGCATGTTGCTGCAGATCGGTGCGGCCCCGGTGACCCTGCAGGGCCGCGACCCGCGCGAATGAGGGCTGCGCGGACGGCCGCGGTGGACGCCGCTCGGTCGACCGCGGCTTTTCGATAGAATGGACGACGCCCTGGGCACGTTCCGGGGCGGATACGACGAGCGGAGACTTATGTCCGGGCATTCCAAGTGGGCGACCACGAAGCACAAGAAGGCCATCATCGACTCCAGGCGCGCGAAGTCCTGGGCCAAGCTCATCAAGAACATCGAGGTCGCCGCGAAGCTCGGCGGACCCGACCTGGCGGGCAACCCGACGCTCTTCGACGCCGTTCAGAAGGCCAAGAAGACGTCCGTCCCCAAGGACAACATCGACCGCGCGGTGAAGCGCGGTGCGGGCATCGGTGGCGAAGCCGTCGAGTATCTCTCGATCATGTACGAGGGCTACGGACCCAACGGCGTCGCCCTCATGATCGAGTGTCTGACCGACAACAAGAACCGCGCAGCCGCTGAAGTCCGCACGGCCCTCAGTCGCAACGGTGGGACTCTGGCCGACCCCGGCAGCGTCGCCTACAACTTCAGCCGCAAGGGCGTCATCGTCGTCGGCTCCGAGGGAACCACCGAGGACGACGTCATGATGGCGGCGCTCGAGGCGGGAGCCGAGGAGATCGAGCCGCATGCCGAGGGCTTCGAGGTCATCACCGAGGCGACCGACCTGGTGGCCGTGCGCAGCGCGCTGCAGGAAGCCGGGATCGACTACGAGTCGGCGGACGTCGAGTTCGTCCCGAACCTCAAGGTCGAGATCGACGCCGACACCGCTCGGAAGGTCTTCCGCCTGATCGATGCTCTCGAAGACAGCGAAGACGTGCAGAACGTGTTCACCAACTTCGACCTGTCGGCCGAGGTGCAGGCCGAGCTCGAGAACGACGACGCGTAGGCGCGCCGGACGGCCGGTGTCTCCTCGCGCGCCTAGCCTGGGGGAGTGACCTCCTCTCTGCGCGTGCTCGGCATCGACCCCGGGCTCACGCGTTGTGGTGTCGGGATCGTCGACGTCGATCCTTCGCGTCGCGGCACGCTGGTGCACGTGGGAGTGATCCGGTCATCGCCGGACGCGGAGACCGGCGATCGTCTCGCGATCGTCGCCGCTGGCATCCGCGCCGTGATCGCTGAGCACCGCCCGGACGCGGTCGCGGTCGAGCGTGTCTTCGCCCAGCAGAACACCCACTCCGTGATGGGGACGGCTCAGGCCAGCGGAGTCGCGCTGCTGATCGCGGCCGAGTCCGGGTTGCCCGCCGCCACGCACACGCCGAGCGAGGTCAAGGCCGCCGTGACCGGCTACGGTGCGGCCGACAAGCGGCAGGTGCAGACCATGATCGCGCGCATTCTGCGCCTGGATGCGCTTCCGCAGCCGGCTGACGCCGCGGACGCCCTGGCGATCGCGCTGTGCCACGCCTGGCGTCGCGGCGGACCCACTGCATCCGGGCAGGGGTCGCTGACTCCGGCGCAACGGGCCTGGGCGGACGCCGAGAAGCGTGTCGCTCGAACATAGGTCCGAACCACGCCCTAGGCTGAGGGGATGATCTCCTCACTGCACGGCGTCGTCCTGCATGCGACGTCCGATCAGGTCGTCATCGACGTGGGCGGTGTCGGGTTCGCCGTCGCCGTCCCTGCCGACGTCGCACACACCGCGACCGTGGGGGAGAAGCTCCTCCTGCACACGAGTCTGATCGTCCGCGAGGACTCGCTCTCCCTGTTCGGCTTCGCGGATCGCAGCGAGCTGGAGATCTTCGGACTGCTGATCAGCGTGACCGGTGTCGGACCGAAGTCGGCGCTGGGGGTGCTCTCGCACCTCACGGGCGATCAGATCGCCGAAGCCGTGACCGCGGAAGACGACGCGCCGTTCCGGAGGGTCTCCGGCATCGGGCCCAAGACGGCGAAACTCATCGTGCTGCAGCTGGCCGGCAAGGTGCAGGCTATCGCGGCACCGTCGAGGCCCGTGATGTCGGGCGGCACCGACGTGGTCACGCAGGTGGCCGCGGCGCTGGTCGGCCTCGGCTGGTCGGAGAAGGTCGCCGCCGAGGCGGCAGCCCAGACGGCATCCGAGGCGACGGAGGCCGAGCGGGCGACCGTGGCCCTGCTGTTGCGACGCACCCTCGCGCTCCTCGGCCCCGCGCAGGGAGGCCAGGCTCGTGGCTGACCCCCTCGACGCGACCGAACCCTCCGACGAGACCGAGCTCGCCATCGAGGGCGCACTGCGCCCGACCAGCCTGGGCGATTTCGTCGGACAGCAGAAGGTGCGCGGACAGCTGCAGCTGCTGCTCGAAGCTGCGCGCATCCAGAGCCGTCCTGCCGACCACATCCTGCTCGCCGGCCCCCCGGGGCTCGGGAAGACGACGCTGGCGATGATCGTGGCCCACGAGAGCGAGCGGCCGCTGCGCATGTCGAGCGGCCCGGCGATCCAGCACGCCGGCGACCTCGCAGCCCTGCTCTCCAGCCTGGTGCCGGGGGAAGTGCTCTTCATCGACGAGATCCATCGCATGGCGCGCTCCGCAGAGGAGATGCTGTACCTGGCGATGGAGGACTACCGGATCGACATCATGGTCGGCAAGGGCGCCGGAGCGACGAGCATCCCGCTCGAGCTCTCTCCCTTCACACTCGTCGGGGCCACGACGCGATCCGGTCTGCTGCCGAATCCGCTGCGCGACCGATTCGGATTCACCGGACACCTGGAGTTCTACGACGAGTCCGAGCTCGAGCAGGTCATCGCCCGTTCGGCCGCGGTCCTCGGCGTCGACGTGCCGACCGATGCGCTCTCCGAGATCGCACGCCGCTCCCGAGGCACCCCCCGCATCGCGAACCGCCTGCTGCGCCGGGTCCGCGACTACGCCCTCGTACACGGCGAGGGCGGGGCCACGATCCATGACGTGCGCGCGGCGCTCGAACTCTACGACGTCGACGCGATCGGCCTCGACCGGCTGGACCGCGCGGTGCTGGAGGCGCTGGTCCGCCGTTTCCGCGGAGGACCGGTCGGCCTGAGCACGCTCGCCGTGGCGGTCGGCGAAGAGGGCGAGACCGTGGAGAGCGTGGTGGAGCCGTACCTCGTTCGCATCGGCTTCCTCGGACGCACGCCGCGCGGTCGTGTGGCGATGCCGGAGGCGTACGCGCATCTCGGCGTCGCGCATCCGGACGGGATGCTTAAGTTGGATGACCTATAATCACTGAAGACTTCCCGGTTACCTTCGCGCGCCCAAAGGCTGGAGCGTGCACCTGAGAAAGGCGCTTCCCCCATGCCCATGGAATTCCTGCTCTTCGGCCTTCTCGCCGTCCTCCTCGTCTTCATGATCTTCAACACGCGCAAGCGCACGAAGCAGATGAAGGCCGAGCAGGAGGAGAAGGCGACCAAGACCGTTCCCGGTGCCAAGGTGCTCCTGCAGGGCGGCATCTACGGGACGATCGTCTCGTACGACCCCGACGACCTCGACACGCCCGCGCTCGTCGAGATCGCGCCGGGCACCATCATCGACGTCCACAGCCAGGCGATCCTCCGCGTCGTCGAGCCCAAGGACGCGATCGTCGACGCACCTGTCGATGTGATCGAGGAGCCGGCCGTCGACGAGGCGGCCGCCCCCGCGCTCGAGACCCCCGAGGAGACGCGCGCTCGCCTCG
>NZ_JBLVOH010000199.1:6755-12063 GCF_053543675.1 Microbacterium umsixpiens | reverse complement strand
CGCGCCCCACGCCGACGACAAGTAATCTCCGCGGCCGGCGCGGCCCTTCGGATCTCCGTCCTCCCAGAAAGCTGAACACACGTGGCTTCATCTTCTCCCGTCCGTCACGCCTGGCGGGTCCTCCTCGGTCTGCTCCTCGTGACGGGTGTTCTGTTCGGCATCAACTCGCTGGGCGTGTACGTCATCAAGGACGCCGAAGGCCAGACGGTCAGTTCCTGGACTCCTGAGCTCGCACTCGACCTGCAGGGCGGCACCCAGATCGTCCTCAGCGCCGAGACCGAGGACGGAGCGGCTCCCACGCAGGAGCAGCTCGACCAGGCCGCGGCGATCATCCGCCAGCGCGTGGACGCGTCGGGTGTGGCCGAGGCCGACATCACGACCGAGGGTGGACAGAACATCGTCGTCCAGATCCCGGGCGAGGCGGATGCGCAGACTCGTGAGCGCATCCAGGCGAGCGCGCAGCTCGAGCTGCGACCCGTGCTCTACACGACGGCCGCGAGCACCGAGTTCGTCGGCGAGGACGGGAACTCCACTCCGTACCCCAGCCCGGACCCGTCGCTGAATGCGACGCCGACCGCCGAGCCGACCGACGCGAGCGACCTGTCATGGGTGACGGACAAGCTGGCAGCGGAGTTCCAGGCCTACGACTGCGAGAACCCGGACAACGACCCCGCCCGTGCCCCGAAGGACGAGCCGGTCGTCGCCTGTTCCCCGGACAAGGCACAGAAGTTCCTCCTCGGACCGACCGAGCTCGACGGCACCGCGATCACGGATGCCTCCGCGGGCCGCGATCAGAAGTCCGGCGCGTGGATCGTGCAGCTGACGATGAACGGCGAGGGCGGCGACGCCTTCGGCAAGGTCAGCACGCGCCTCAACCAGAACCGCATCGACGGTCTGTCCCCGCGCGATCAGTTCGCGTTCGTGCTCGACGGCGACGTGATCAGCGCTCCGCGGATGAACGGCGTCATCCTCGACGGCCGTCCCAGCATCTCGGGCAGCTTCACGCAGGAGACGGCGACCACGCTCGCCGACCAGCTGAAGTTCGGTGCCCTGCCGCTCAGCTTCGTCGTGCAGAGCTCCGACACCATCTCGGCGACTCTCGGAACCCAGCAGCTGCAGATCGGTCTGATCGCGGGTCTCATCGGTCTCGCACTCGTCGCGATCTATTCGCTCATCGTGTATCGCGCTCTCGGATCGGTGATCATCGCCTCGATCGCGGTGATGGCCGTCCTGACCTACATCATCATCTGCATCCTCGCCTGGCGGCTCGGCTTCCGTCTCTCGCTCGCCGGCGTCGCCGGTCTGATCGTCTCGATCGGCTTCACCGCCGACTCGTTCATCGTCTACTTCGAACGAATACGAGACGAGCTGCGCGACGGCAAGTCGATCACCGCCGCGGTCGAAGACGGCTGGGGCCGCGCGAAGCGGACCATCTACATCTCGAAGTCGATCAACATCCTGGCCGCGGTCGTGCTCTACATCCTCGCCGACGCCACGGTGAAGGGCTTCGCCTTCACACTCGGTCTCACCACCCTGATCGACGTGTTCATCTTCGTGATCTTCACGCACCCGGTGATGCAGCTCCTTGCGCGCACCCGATTCTTCGGCGGCGGTCACAAGCTCTCGGGCCTCGACCCCGAGGCGCTCGGTGCGGTGTACCGAAGCCGGTCCCAGTACCGGGAGGTCTCGACGGCATCGGCCGGTCGCGGTGCGAAGAACGCCCGCTCCCGGGGTGAGGCGGATCGCCGCCAGACCATCGCAGAACGAAAGCGCGCCGAGGCACTCGCGGGCGACAGACCCACCAAGCCCGGAAGTGAGGGAGACGCCTGATGCCTTCCATGAATGAGTTCGGAAACAACCTCTATTCCGGCAAGACCTCTTTCCCGTTCGTCGGCAAGCGTCGGCTGTGGTTCATCATCGCCATCGTGCTCGTCGTCGGTTCTGCCCTCGTGCCGCTCATCCGCCCCATCCAGTTCTCCATCGAGTTCACCGGTGGGTCCCAGTTCACGGTGCAGGCGCCCGACACGGTCGATCAGGACACCGCGAAGGAGGCCGTCCAGTCGGTCGTGCCGGGAGCCGCGACCAAGGTCGTCGTCCTGAACGGGAAGGACATCCGCGTCCAGACCGACCAGATGAGCGCCGCCGAGACGCAGGACGTCGCGGAAGCCCTCGCCGACGCCTACGGTGTGGAGCCCGCCAATGTGACGTCGTCGTTCATCGGCCCGGCCTGGGGCGAGAACGTCACGAAGCAGTCGCTGTGGGGGCTCGCGATCTTCCTCGCCCTCACGTTCCTGATCCTCGCGATCTACTTCCGCACGTGGAAGATGTCGGCGGCGGCGATCATCGGCCTGCTCGACGTGCTCGTCATCACGGTCGGCGTCTACGCACTGGCCGGCTTCGAGATCTCTCCGGCTGCCGTCATCGGCTTCCTGACGATCCTGGCGTACTCGCTGTACGACACCACTGTCGTGTTCGACAAGGTCAGGGAGAACACCACCGAAGACGGGGAGAAGTCCGCCCGACTGTTCGGCGAATCGGTGAACCTCGCCGTTAACCAGACGCTCGTGCGCTCGATCAACACGTCTGTGGTCGCGGCGTTGCCGGTCGGTGCCGTGCTCTTCATCGGCGCCTTCTGGCTCGGTGCGGAATCGCTCACCGACATCTCGCTGTCGATCTTCGTCGGGATCCTCGTCGCGACGTACTCCACGCTGTTTGTGGCCGCACCGCTCTACTCGCTGTTCCGCGAGAACGAGCCCCAGCTCAAGGAGCGCGACGCCCGCATCCGGGAGGCTCGCAGCCGGGCGTCTGTCGAAGCCTGACGGGTCCGGCCCGAGGGTGCTCCGGGCGGGAGCTCGGCGCCCTCAGCACGCGTAGGATGAAGTGATCGGGAGGTGAGTTGATGGCGGAACCGCAGACGTCATCGCAGGGTTCGAGTCTGCGACGACTGGTTCCCCGCATCTTCTCCCGCGCGTCCCGCATCAACGACCTCGACAACCTGATCCGTACGGTGCGTGCGAACCACCCCAAGGGCGACTTCTCCGTCATCGAACGCGCATACGCGGTCGCGAAGGAGAAGCACGAGGGGCAGAAACGCCAGAGCGGCGAGCCGTACATCACGCACCCGCTGGCGGTCGCGCAGATCCTCGCCGAGCTCGGTCTGGGCCCGCGGGCCATCGCCGCGGCGCTCCTGCACGACACGGTCGAAGACACGGGCTATGCGTTGACCGATCTCACCGCCGAGTTCGGCGACGAGGTCGCGATGCTCGTCGACGGCGTGACCAAGCTCGACAAGGTCAAGTACGGCGAGAGCGCGCAGGCCGAGACGGTCCGCAAGATGATCGTGGCGATGTCGAAGGACATCCGGGTCCTGCTCATCAAGCTGGCCGACCGCCTGCACAATGCGCGCACCTGGGGTTTCGTCCCACCGGAGAAGGCCACGAAGAAGGCCAAGGAGACGCTCGAGATCTACGCCCCGCTGGCGAACCGTCTCGGCATCCAGGCGATCAAGTCCGAGCTCGAAGACCTCTCGTTCGCTGTGCTGCACCCGAAGATCTACAACGAGATCCACAGCCTCATCGCGCAGCGGACCCCGCAGCGCGAGAAGTATCTCGCTCAGGTGGTCGAGGAGATCGACGAGGATCTGCGCGATCTCCGCATCCGCGGCAAAGTCGTCGGGCGCCCGAAGCAGCTCTACTCGGTGTACCAGAAGATGGTCATCCGCGGCCGCGAGTTCGACGACATCTACGATCTGATCGGCATCCGCGTCCTCGTCTCCTCGGTGCGCGACTGTTACGCCGTCCTGGGTGCGATCCACGCTCGCTGGACGCCGCTGCCCGGCCGGTTCAAGGACTACATCGCCACCCCGAAGTTCAACCTCTACCAGTCGCTGCACACCACGGTCATCGGTCCCGCCGGTCGCACGGTCGAGATTCAGATCCGTACGCACGAGATGCATCAGCAGGCCGAGTACGGTGTGGCGGCGCACTGGATGTACAAGGAGCGGATGAACGGCGGTGGCAAGACCGAGGTCCGCGCCTCCGACACCGACATGGCGTGGCTCGCGCACATCTCCGACTGGCAGGCCGAGACCGCTGACCCCGGTGAGTTCCTCGACTCGCTGCGCTTCGAGATCGGTGCGAAGGAGGTCTACGTCTTCACGCCGAAGGGGCGGGTGATCGGCCTGCCGGCCAGCGCGACCCCCGTGGACTTCGCCTACGCGGTGCACACCGAGATCGGCCACCGCACGATGGGTGCGAAGGTCAACGGGCGCCTCGTGCCTCTGGAATCGGAACTCAAGAGCGGTGACGTGGTCGAGGTGTTCACCTCGAAGAACCCGGATGCCGGCCCCAGCCAGGACTGGCTCGGTTTCGTCGCGAGCACCCGGGCGCGGAACAAGATCCGCGGCTGGTTCACCAAGGAGCGCCGCGAAGAGGCCATCGAGCAGGGCAAGGAGGCCATCGCCCGCGCGATGCGCCGTCAGAACCTGCCGCTGCAGAAGCTGATGAGCCAGGACTCGTTCGCCGAGGTCGCGCGCGGGCTGCACTACGAAGACGTCTCGGCGCTCTACGCGGCGGTCGGCGAAGGACACGTGTCGACGCAGTCGGTGCTCGAGAAGGTCACGGCTCTGGTCGCGGCCAACGACCCCAGCACGGGCGCCATCGATCTGCCCGGGAGCGTCCCGACGCGTGAGCCGCGATCCGGCGACTCCGGCGTGCTGGTGCGCGGCGCCAACGACATCCTGGTGAAGCTGGCCAAGTGCTGCACCCCGGTTCCCGGTGACCAGATCGTCGGATTCGTGACGCGCGGTAGTGGCGTCTCGGTGCACCGGGCGGACTGCGTCAACGTCAAGGCGCTCAGCAACGAGCAGGACCGCTTCGTCGAGGTGTCGTGGGCCCCGACGACGAAGAGCGTGTTCCGCGTGCAGATCCAGGTCGAGGCGCTCGACCGCTCGGGCCTTCTCTCCGATGTGACGCGCGTGCTGAGCGAGCACCACGTCAACATCCTCTCGGCGACGGTCACCACCACCGATGAGCGCTTGGCTCTGAGCCGGTTCGTCTTCGAGATGGGCGATGCCGTGCACCTGGACCGTGTACTGAACGCGGTCCGTCGGATCGACGCCGTCTACGACGTCTACCGGGTCACCTCCTCCTGACGGCGAGGCGCTGCAGAGCGGCCGAACCCATGCGGCTGCCCGGCACGCGTCGAAGGTCCTGCAGCGCGTTCATCGCCGCGTCCGGGGTGTCGGGGCAGACGACGGCGAGAAGATCCATCCACGGCAGCACCCGCGGGTCGCGGTGCAGTGTCGTCG
>NZ_JBLVOH010000199.1:6362-6735 GCF_053543675.1 Microbacterium umsixpiens | reverse complement strand
CGAGCATCGTCCGGGCCGGGCTCGACACCGCGACGCCGCTGAGCGTGAGGACGTCGGCTGCGGGCAGCAGTGTGTCGTGGAAGACCACGCGCGCGCTGGTGACCGGACGGATCCGACGATCCACGCAGCGCTTGACGTGATGCACGACCGGCGGCGTGTCACCGGCGCCGTGCACCCACGCGGCCGTCTGGTGGCATGCGGCGGTGCCCGGCCGGACGAGCGCGGCGATGGTGCTCGCCCGTACATCCGGCCCCTCGACGAGATCGGCAGGGATGTACGCGTCACCCACGTCGACCACATGGCCGTCGATGCGGGCCGCGCTGAGTTCGGTCTGGCTCAACCGCTCGCCGGGGACATAGAGGAACGCGGGGTG
>NZ_JBLVOH010000199.1:3407-6342 GCF_053543675.1 Microbacterium umsixpiens | reverse complement strand
AGTCCCCCCCGCGTTCGAGACGGTCGCGGAGACCTGTGGAGAAGGTCAGCCGCCCAGAGCACTCAGCCAGGCGCGGCGAGCCTCGAGGGCGTCAGCGGCTTCCTTCGCGGCCTTCTTGTCGCCGGCCTTCTCAGCGGCGGCGACCTCGGCTTCGAGCTTCTCGATGGCCTCCTGCAGCTGCGAGCTCATGTCGTTCGCGCGTGCCTTGGTCTCGGGGTTGTTCTTCTTCCAGTCCACGTCTTCACGGGCCTTCAGCCCCTGCTCGATCGTGCGGAGCTTGTCGTCGAGCGCGCGCTCCTTGTCCCGCGGGAAGATGCGGCCGATCTCATCCCACTGCCGCTGGATGCGGGTGAGCAGCGCGCGAGCACGCTTGATGTTCGACTCGTCGGCGACCGCCTTGGCCTCTTCGAGGAGAGCCTCTCGGGCCTCGATCTTCGGGGCGGATTCCGCTTCTTCCGCGGCGGACTGCTCGGCGCGAGCAGCGTACAGGGCATCGCCCGCCGCCTTGAACCGCGCCCACAGTGCATCGTCTGCCTTGCGCCCGGCGCGCCCGGCCGCCTTCCACTCGTCGAGCAGGGTGCGGTAGGCGGGAATCCCGTCGGTGCCGCGCGGCGCGAGTGCCTCGGCACGCTCGACCAGGCGGGTCTTCACGTCGCGAGCGCTCTTGTGCGCATCGTCGAGCTCGGAGTAGAAGGCGCGACGCTGCTTGTCGACCACGGCGCGCGCATCGCGGAACCGCTTCCAGAGCTGCTGGGAGATGCCCTTGGAGAGGCGGGGACCACTCTGCTGCTGCGCCTGCCACGCGTCGAACAGCTCGCCGAGCTCGGCCGTGACCTGCTTCCACTGCACCTTGCTGAGGTCGCGCGCGGCGATCGCCTCGGCCTTCTCCACGAGCACTGTGCGCTCGGCGATCGCCTTGTCGACGAGTTCCTTGGCCTGCTGCGCCTCCTGCTCGGTGGCTTCGGACAGCGATGAGGTCAGGGCGTTCAGACGGTCTCGCAGACCTGCGAGGTCGCCGACGGCAGCGGCATCCGTCGCTTCGTCGATGAGATGACCGGCCTGCTTCGCGAGGTCGCTCGCCGAGGCGCCGCCTGCCTGGTGACGCTGTTCGAGCGTGTGCACCTTGAAGGCAATGTCGTCGAACTTGCGCACGAAGTAGGCGAGCGCCTCCTCGGGCGTGCCGTCGGGGTACTGGCCGACCACGCGCCAGACCTCGCCTTCGCGTACCTCGACGGTGCCGTCGTCGGAGACGCGGCCCCATTCGGCGGAGGTCGACGACGCGGCCGGAGACGGCGCAGGTGCGGCGGGCACGACGGCTGCCGGCTTGGGTGCCTTCGGCGGCATCGGCACGGCGGGTGGTGCGGGGACGGGGGGAGTCGGCTTCGAGGGCTCGGTGGCAGACACGTGATTCTCCTTGCGCGGTAGGGCCGCGGGAGGCGGAAGGGACGAGGCTCAGCCTAGTACGCCCCGCGGGGCCCTGCCGGACTCGCTCGAAGCGCGATCTCACACGACTGTTACCGAGTTGTGAGAAGAACGTTCGATCCGTGTAACACCGCCCCGGCCTTTCGCGAAACACCGTGTCTCTATCGTCGAGTCCACGGACAGAGGAGGGCTCGTGATCGTTCGGGAGAGCACATCGTCGGATGTCGTGGTGGTGGGGGCGGGAATGGTCGCGCACCGATTCGTCGAGAGCCTGCTCCGCGGCGACGGTTCGGCGCCGACAGTCACGGTCATCGGCGAGGAGGCGCGAGCGCCGTACGACCGCGTCGGTCTGACCTCGTTCTTCACCGGTGCGAGCGCCGACGACCTCGCACTCGATCCGCAGACCCTCCAGGACGACAGGGTGCGCTTCATCGGCGATGATCGCGTCACCGGGATCGATCGGGCTCGTCGCACGGTGCGCACCCGCTCGGGTGCGGTCCACGCCTACGGGACACTCGTCCTCGCGACCGGCTCCTACGCCATGCGGCCGGCCGTCGACGGCGCTGAGCTCCCCGGCTGCTTCGTCTATCGGACGCTCGACGATGTCGCCGCGATCGACGCGTTCGTCCAGCGCCGCGCGGCGTCGCTCGGCCGCCCGTTGCGCGGGACGGTGATCGGCGGCGGACTGTTGGGCCTCGAGGCGGCCGGCGCGTTGCAGGGTCTCGACGTCGAGTGCATGGTGGTGCAGTCGTCGGACCGGCTGATGTCCGCCCAGCTCGACCTCGCGGGTGGCACCATCCTGCGCCGCCTGATCGAGTCGAAGGGCATCGATGTGCGGACGGGAACGCGGACCACACGGATCGACCCGGATGCCTCCGGCTCCGTCGCGGCACTGCAGTTCCAGGACGGCAGCATGCAGGGAACGGACGTCGTCATCTTCACCGTCGGCGTGCGCCCGCAGGACTCACTGGCACGCCTCGCCGATCTCGCCGTGCACCCCAACGGTGGCGTACTGATCGATTCGAGGTGCCGCACCGCCGACGACGACGTCCTCGCGATCGGCGAGGTCGCCAACTTCGAAGGACGCTCCGTCGGACTCGTGGCCCCCGGATACGCCATGGCCGAGGTGGCGGCCACTCGGATTCTCGGCGGCGATGCCACTTTCCCCGGCTACGACGACTCGTCGAAGTTGAAGCTCTCCGGTGTGGATGTGGCGAGCTTCGGCGACGCGTTCGCCTCCACACCGAATGCCCTGGACGTGGTCTACACCGACCCGGTCAACGGCGTCTACAAGAAGCTGGTCCTCTCGGACGACGCAAAGACACTCTTGGGCGGCATCCTCGTCGGCGATGCCTCGGCCTACGGTTCGCTCCGTCCCCTGGTCGGAGCACCGCTGGGCGCCGACCCCGCTGCGTATCTGATGCCGGAGGGAGGCACCGCGCTTCCCGACAACGAGCTGCCGGCCGAGGCGGTCGTCTGCTCGTGCTCGAACGTGACGGCCGGACGCATCCGG
>NZ_JBLVOH010000199.1:1182-3387 GCF_053543675.1 Microbacterium umsixpiens | reverse complement strand
GTGCACCGACGCCGCGGCCGTGAAGGCCTGCACCAAGGCGGGGGCCACCTGCGGATCCTGCCTCTTCACGGTCAAGAAGATCGTCGGCCAGGAGCTGACGAAGCTCGGACAGGCGACGTCCGACGCCCTGTGCGAGCACTTCTCGATGTCGCGCCGTCAGCTCTTCGACGCGGTGCGCGTGTCGGAACTCACGACCTTCAGCGCGATCATCGCCCGTTTCGGCACCGGGCGCGGCTGTGACATCTGCAAGCCGGCTTTGGCGAGCATTCTGTCCGTCCTCGTCGGAGCGCACGTGCTCGACGGCGAGAACGCGGCTCTGCAGGACACCAACGACCACGTGATGGCCAACATGCAGAAGGACGGCACGTACTCGGTTGTGCCGCGGATGCCCGGTGGCGAGGTCACCCCTGCGGGACTGATCGCGATCGGGAACATCGCCGAGACCTACGGGCTCTACACGAAGATCACCGGCGGGCAGCGGATCGACATGTTCGGCGCCCGCCTCGAGCAGCTGCCGCAGATCTGGCAGCGGCTGGTCGACGCCGGGTTCGAGTCCGGGCAGGCGTACGGCAAGGCGCTGCGCACGGTGAAGTCGTGCGTCGGCTCGACCTGGTGCCGGTACGGGGTGCTGGATGCCGTCGGCATGGCCGTGCGCCTCGAGCTCCGCTATCGGGGTCTTCGGGCGCCGCACAAGCTCAAGGTCGGTGTGTCCGGCTGCGCGCGCGAGTGCGCGGAGGCCCGGTCGAAGGACGTCGGTGTGATCGCCACCGAGACGGGGTGGAACATGTACGTCGGCGGCAACGGCGGCTTCTCGCCGCGCCACGCGGAACTGCTGGCGGCTGACCTCGACGACGAGGGCCTCATCCGCGCGATCGACCGCTTCTTCATGTACTACATCCGCACGGCGGACCGACTCCAGCGCACGGCAGGGTGGTGTTCTGAGCTCGACGGCGGGCTGGACGGTCTCCGCGAGGTGATCTTCGACGACAGTCTCGGCATCTGCGACGACCTCGACGCGGCCATGAGCGTGCACGTCGACCGCTATGAGGACGAGTGGGCGGCGACCCTGCGCGACCCGGTGAAGCTGCGGCGCTTCGAGTCCTTCGTGAACGCGACCGACACCCCCGATCCCTCTCTGGCCTATGTGCCCGAGCGCGGTCAGGTGCGTCCGGCGACGACGGAGGAGCGATCCGACGCGACCGTCCTCATCGCCGGCACGACTCTGGAGGTGCGGCGATGACGCTTTCGGCCGAGATCGGAACGCGAGTTCGCGTCTGCGCGCTCAGCGATCTCGAGGTGGAGCGAGGCAGGGCGGCGCTGTTCGGCACGGTCCAGATCGCGCTCTTCCTCCTCGCCGACGGCTCCGTGCATGCGGTGTCCAACCTCGATCCCTACAGCGGTGCCCATGTGATGTCCCGCGGGATCGTGGGCACGCGGGGCGATGTGCCGACGCTGGCTTCACCGATGCACAAGCAGGTCTTCGACCTGCGCACGGGCGAATGCCTCGACACGCAGGGCAAGGCGCCGGCGACGCTGCGGGTATGGGACGTGACCGTTCGCGAGGGTCAGATCGAGCTGAACATCGAGGAGATCCGATGACGGTCATGTTGGGAGTCGACCTCACCGGACGCGACGTGCTGCTGGTGGGTGGTGGCGCGGTCGCGGCGAAGAGGATCCGCCGGTTCCTCGACGAAGGGGCGCGAGTGCGGATCGCCGCCCCCGTCCTGCATCCGGACACCGCGCGGCTGGTCGAGCTTCACGGTCTCGTCTGGCGCGCCGGTCGCTTCCGAGGAACGGATCTCGCCGGGGCGTGGCTCGTGCACACGGCCACCGGCGACGCCCGCGTCGACCGCGATGTCGCGGAACGTTGCGAGCGCAAGCGGATCCTCTGCATCAATGCCTCCGACGGCGCCCACGGGTCGACCAGGCTCACCGCACAGGCCGAGATCGGTGACGTGACCGTCGCGGTGACCAGTACGGTCGGTGCGGACCCGCGTCGGTCGGTCGCCGTGCGGGATGCGATCGTCGGCCTCGCGGGCGAAGGCCGCATCCCGCTGCGTCGGCGCCGTGCCGGTCGGAGTGGACGCGTCGACCTGGTCGGAGGCGGGCCGGGCCCCGCGGACCTGATGACGGTGCGCGCGCGTCGGCTCATCGCCGAAGCCGACGTGGTCGTGACCGACCGCCTGGGACCCGCGGCCGAGGTCG
>NZ_JBLVOH010000199.1:0-1153 GCF_053543675.1 Microbacterium umsixpiens | reverse complement strand
CAACCGCATCATCGTGGGGCGGGCAGCGGAGGGCCGACGCGTCGTCCGGCTCAAGGGCGGGGATCCGTTCGTCTTCGGACGCGGTGGCGAGGAGATGCAGGCGTGCCTGGCTGCGGGCATCCCGGTCGACATCACTCCGGGGATATCAAGCGCGATCGCTGTTCCGCAAGCGGCAGGCATTCCCGTCACGCATCGAGGCACGGCCGCAGCTTTCCACGTCGTGAACGGGCAGGGCATCATCGGCGAGGGCACGCTCGCGGCGCTGGCCGATGCGACCGTGACCACGGTGGTCCTGATGGGCGTGGCCGCCCTCGAACGTCTGGTCACCGCGGCACTCGCACACGGTGTGCCGGCAGAGAGGCCGATCGCGTTCGTCGAGAGCGGCCACACGGCGCAGCAGCGTACGACGCGGACCACCCTCGGCAGGGCGGTCGCCGATGCCGAGGCCGTCGGCCTCCGCAACCCCGCGGTGATCGTTGTCGGCGAGGTCGCGGGCGCGGGACTACTGCTCTTCCCCTCGTCGGACACGATCGGGGCTGTCCTGGCGTGACGATCCGCGTTCCACTGACTCCGGTGTTGGCCGGATGCACCATCGTCGTCGCCGCCGACCGACGTTCCGGCGATCTCGTCGCGGCTCTCGAGCGACGCGGCGGCCAGGTGTACCGCGCGCCCGCCCTGAGCATCATCCCCAACGAGGACGATGAGCTCCTCATCGCCCGCACGCGCGATCTCATCGCGTCGCCCCCCGACATCGTGATCGTGACGACCGGGGTGGGTTTCCGCGGATGGATCGATGCCGCGCACGAGAACGACCTGGCCGAGGACCTCTCCGCCGCGCTGGCCGGGGCACAGTTCATCGCACGAGGGCCCAAGGCTCACGGGGCGATCCAGCAGGCGGGCTTCATCGCCGACTGGGTCGCGGAGTCCGAGACCTCCGCGGAAGTGGGGGAGTACCTTGCAGCCGAGGGGGTCACCGGGCGACGTATCGCGATTCAGCACCACGGCGCGGGCGCCGACGGGCTCGACACCCTCCTGGCGGGGCTCGGAGCGGACGTGGTCAGCATCACCGTGTATCGCTGGGGGCCGCCGCCGGACCCCCAGGTCGTGCGCCGGTCCGTCGTGCAGGCGGGTGCGGGTGAAGTCGACGCCGTCC
>NZ_JBLVOH010000198.1:0-1184 GCF_053543675.1 Microbacterium umsixpiens | reverse complement strand
GTGGCTTCGAGATCGACCATCGCGAGAACACCGAGGCCGGCAAGCGGAAGCTCCGCGAGATCGCCGACGAGCACGACCTCATCATCACCGGTTCCAGCGACTATCACGGCAGCGGCAAACCCAACCGTCCGGGCGAGAACACCACGTCCGACGAGATGGTCGCGCGGCTCATAGCACGCGGGACCGGCATCTCCCCGCGTTATCCCTGATCCTCGGCATTCTGTCGGTCATCTCCCGGCCGGCTGTCGACGGCGACCGATACCGTCCGAGGCATGCAGCGAGCGACTTCCCTGGAGCGGCGCGTCGATGCGATCGCTCACCAGCTCCTCCGCGGCGCCCCGGCGCACGGAATCCGCGCCGGCCTGATCGAGTTCGCGGTGTTCGTGCTGAAGCAGGCATGGGCGTGCATCTTCGGGGCGGCACTGCTCGTCGCGATCGTCGCAGCGCGGCTCTGGTACCCCGACGATGCGGCGCTCGCCCGCAACGATGCGCTCACGATCGCCGCGGTGCTCATCCAACTCGCGATGCTGGCCTTCCGGCTGGAGAGCGGTCGAGAGCTGTGGGTCATCGTGCTGTTCCACATCACCGGCACCGTGATGGAGTTGTTCAAGACCGATGTCGGATCGTGGGCCTACGCCGCGGACGGCTTCCTGCGCATCGGCGGGGTGCCCCTGTTCAGCGGCTTCATGTATGCCGCGGTCGGGTCGTACATGGTGCGCGTCTACCGCCTCTTCGACCTGGGATTCGAGAGGTATCCGCGTCGGTGGATGACGGCGATCCTCGCGGTCGCGATCTACGTCAACTTCTTCGCGCACCACTGGTGGTGGGATGCGCGTTGGGTGCTGCTGGTCGGCGTCGTGCTGCTGTGGCTGCCCACCGTCATGCACGCCCGCGTGTGGCGTCGCACGATCCGGCTACCGCTCCTGGCCGTCTTCGCTGGCGTCGCCGTGTTCATCTATCTCGCCGAGAACATCGGCACCTGGGCGGGTGCGTGGGCGTATCCGGACCAGGCCGAGGGCTGGCAGCCGGTGTCTCCGAGCAAGCTGACCTCGTGGTTCCTGCTGATGATCATCTCGGTCGTCCTCGTCGCGTGGGTGTATCCGCCGCAGGTACCCGCCGCGTTGCTGCAACGCGGGCAGGCCGCTCAGGCACCGGTGTGACCCGGGTGCACGACGAAGGGCGCG
>NZ_JBLVOH010000197.1:0-1221 GCF_053543675.1 Microbacterium umsixpiens | reverse complement strand
TCGCGTGACCAGGGCACCCGGATGCCGTGCGAGGTGCTCCAGCATCCGCCACTCCGTCGGCGTCAGGTGCACGCGAGTTCCGGCGCGGGTCACGGTCTTGGTCGCGAGGTCGACCACGACGTCGCCGAACGCCACCGTCGACTCCCCGTTCGCCGGCATCGACCGGCGGGACAGCGCCCGCAGCCGCGCGAGCAGCTCGTCCACCTGGAAGGGTTTCGTCACGAAGTCGTCGGCACCGGCATCCAGAGCCTCGACCTTGTCGGCCGACCCGGTGCGGCCGGAGACCACGATGATCGGCACGTTCGTCCACCCGCGCAGCGCCTGGATCACCTCGATGCCGTCGAGCCGTGGCATCCCCAGGTCGAGCATGATGAGGTCGGGATGCGTCTGTGCGGCAGCAGCGACCGCGGCGGCACCGTCGGCCGCCACGACGACCTCGTATCCATGGGCGGCGAGCGTGATCCGCAGCGCCCGCACCATCTGCGGGTCGTCGTCGGCGATGAGGAGCTTCACTCCGTCTCCTCCGTGTCGTGATGCCCTGCGCCGAGTGGCAGGGAGATGACCATGGTGAGGCCCCCGCCGGGGGTGTCCTCGGGTGTCAGGGTACCGCCCATGCCCTCGGCGAACCCGCGCGACAGGGCGAGCCCGAGCCCGAGCCCCGTGGTGTTGTCGGTGTCGCCGAAGCGCTGGAACGGCTGGAAGATGCGGTCCCGTCGCTCGGGTGAGACCCCGTCGCCGCGATCGATCACCCGGATCTCGGCGCGATCGCCGAGGGCACTGGTCGAGACGATCACCCGGCTGCCCTCGGGCGCGTGGCGGTGCGCGTTGGCGAGCACGTTCACCAGCACGCGCTGCAGCAGGACGGGGTCGGCGAACACCGGCGGCAGCTCGGGGTCGAGGGCGAGCTCGACGTCGGCAGGGCCGAGCCCGAGCTCATCGATGGCGGCGAGCACGGTGCCGGCGGCATCCATCCGAGAGGAGGAGACCGCGAGCACCCCGGCCTGCACGCGGCTCACGTCGAGCAGGTCGGTGACCAGGGTCGACAGGGTGGCGAGGCTCTCGTCGGCGGTCGCGAGCAGCTCCGCGCGATCGGATGCCGAGAGCTCGTGCGCGCCGCGCAGTCCGCCGATCGCCGCGACGGCCGAGGCCAGCGGGCGCCGCAGATCATGGCTCACGGCCGACAACAGCGCGCTGCGCACCTGGTCGGTCTCGGCCAGGGCC
>NZ_JBLVOH010000196.1:19919-25449 GCF_053543675.1 Microbacterium umsixpiens | reverse complement strand
CACGACCGAATACCACCTGCGGCGGATGTTCTCGGCGCTGGCCGGCATGCCGCTCTCGGAGTACGTTCGGCGCCGTCGCATGACGCTCGCCGGCGCGGAACTCGCAGCCGGCGCCTCGAGCCTGCTCGACGTGGCGGTGCGCCACGGCTACGGCTCGGTCGAGGCTTTCGGTCGCGCCTTCCGTGCGGTGCACGGCATCGGACCGGCCGACGCGCGCCGAGACGGGGGTCCTCTCCGTACACAACCCACGCTCCGGTTCCGCCTGAGCGTCGAAGGGAGCACCCCGATGGACGTCACCATCACCCACCGTCCCGCGTTCGTCCTCGCCGGTCACGCCGCCGAGGTCCCGCTCATCCACGAGGGCGTCAACCCGCACATCCAGGCGCACATCGCCGCGATCGCGCCCGAGGAGCACGCGCGCCTCAAGGCACTCGCCGACGCCGAACCGGCCGGGATCCTCGCGATCACCGCCGACATCGAGCCGGATGCTGCAGAGGGCACGCTGCTCACATATCTGCACGGCGTCGCCCTGCAGACCACCACCGCGGTGCCCGACGACCTCGATTCCCTGCGCCTCGACGAAGGGTCCTGGGCGGTCTTCGCCGCGCGGGGTCCGTTCCCGGCGACCCTGCAGAACCTGTGGGCGGCCACGGCGACCGAGTGGTTCCCGTCGAACCCGTGGCGGCTGCGGCCCGGCCCCTCGATCGTGCGCTACCTCGAGTTCACCGGCGACTTCGCGTCGTGCGAGCTCTGGCTGCCCGTCGAACAGGGCTGAACACCCGATGCCCCGCGTCGACGTCGATCAGCGCGGGGCATCGCCCTTCCTGGGCGGGCGATAGGTACCGATGATCGCGGCGATGAGATCGGAGTAGGCGGCGTCCTGGCTGGAGAAGCTGCCGTTGTTGCGGCCGTGCCGCAGCACCTCGACACGGTCGGACACCGCCTGCACGTCGGCGATGTTGTGACTGATGAACACGACGCCCAGCCCGAGCTCGCGGAGCTGCTCGATGTGGGTGAGCACGTCGGCGGTCTGCGCGACGCTGAGCGAAGCGGTCGGCTCATCGAGCACGACCAGCCGGGGCTGGCTGATGAGGGTGCGCGCGATCGCCACGGCCTGTCGCTGGCCACCGGACAGGGAGTTGAGCGGCGTGCGGGTCGACGGGATGTTGGCGGCCAGATCGGTCAGCGCCTGCCGCGTCGCGTTCTCCATCTCGCCCTCGCGCAGCATGCCTTTGGAGGTGCGCAGCTCGCGTCCGAGGAAGACGTTGGCCGTCACGTCGAGGTTCTCGCAGACGGCGAGGTCCTGGAAGACCGTCGCGATGCCGAGTCGGTTCGCCTCGGCGGGGGAGGAGATGTCGACGCGCTCGCCGTTGATGCGGATCTCGCCGGAGGTCGGGGTGAGAGCACCCGCGATGACCTTCGCCAGCGTCGACTTGCCGGCGGCGTTGTCGCCGACGAGACCGACCACCTCGCGCGCGTTCACCGTGAAATCGACGTCGGTGAGCGCCTCGACGGCACCGAAGCGCTTCGTGATGCCGCGCAGGGTGAGCAGCGGCTCCGCCTGCGACGCCGAGAGAGTCATGAGCGGCCCTCGAGAAGCTGGGACGGATCGGTCGACTGCAGGATGTGGATGGTCGCGCCCACGAGCACCGTGTCCTTGCCGAACGACGCGGGGATCGGTTCGCGGCGAGGAGCGCGGCGCTGCGGCGCGTGCTCGCGCAGGGCGGCGCCGAACGGCAGCAGGAAGACCGGGCCGGCGTCGGTGAGCTCGCCGCCGATCGTGATGATCTCGGGGTCGAGGGTCTGACAGACACCCGCGACCACGCGGCCGAGCGTCGCGCCCGCATCGGAGACCACCCGCGCGCAGCCGGGGTCGCCGGCGGCGGCGCGGGCGATGACGTCCTTGAAGGTGACCTGGCCGTAGGCGGCCCGCAGCGGTGCCGTGACGGCCTCGGCTCCGACGACGGTCTCGAGGCAACCGCGCTGCCCGCAGGGGCAGATGGATCCGGCGGGGTCGACCTGCACGTGTCCGATCTCACCCGCCGTGCCCCCGCGTCCGCGGTAGAGCCGCGAATCGATGATCACGCCGGCACTCGTCGTGTACGAGGCGTTGATGAACAGGCTGTCCGCGACATCCCGTGCCGTGCCGAGCGTCGCCTCGGCGAGCGCGGCGAGGTTGGCGTCCTTCTCGACCAGCACCGGGCATCCGAGGCGCTGTTCGACGACCGCGGCGATGGGCTGCGATTCCCACCGCCTCATGACGCCCGGATAGGCGACCAGACCGGTGTCGGGGTCGATCGGCGCCGGAATCGCGATGCAGAGGCCGATCAGCTCGTCGGCCTGCGCCGCGATCATGTCCAGCATCTCGATGATGAGGAGCGTGATGCGATCGAGCACCGTGTCCTCGGCGTGGTCGGCCGGCAGCGGCATCGACCGGTCGGCGAGCACGGACTGCCCGACGTCGTTGAGACGCACCCGCATGCTGCGGCTTCCGATGTGCACGGCGGCCACCAGCCCGGCACGCCGGGCGATGGTGACGAGCTGTGCGCGACGGCCACTCCGCGAGGTCGGATGGGTCTCCACCAGACCCGAGAGCGACAGCTCCTTCACGATCGCCGACACCGTCGCCGTCGACAGGGTGGTGGCTTCGGCGAGCTCGACCTGGGTGAGCCCGCCGAAGCGCTTGACCGCGTCGACGATCTTGGCCGTGTTGGCCTCGCGCAATCCCGACTGGGAACCGCTCGACCATCTGCTCATAGCGGGAGCATATCGCGTGGGATCGGCACCGCCGGGGTCAGCGGGCGGCACCCGCCCGACGCTTGTTCCAGACGTCGAAGGCCACGGCGATCAGGAGCACCAGGCCCTTCACGACCTGCTGTGTCGCCTGGTCGAGGCCCATGAGCTGCATGCCGTTGCTCATTACCGCCATGATCAGACCGCCGACGATCGCCCCGCCGACGCGCCCCACGCCACCGGTGACCGCGGCGCCCCCGATGAAGCAGGCAGCGATCGCGTCGAGCTCGAACATGTTCCCCGCTCCCGGCTGCGCTCCGTTCGTGCGCGAGGAGAAGACGACTCCGGCGACACCGGCGAGCAGTCCCATGTTCACGAAGATCCAGAAGTTGACGCGGCGCACGTTGACGCCGCTCAGCAGGGCCGCGTGCAGGTTGCCGCCGATCGCGTAGACGTGACGCCCGAATACGCTCTTCTGCGTGATGACCGAGTAGGCGATGATCAGCACCGCGAGGAGGATCAGCACGAAGGGGAGACCGCGGCTGGTGGACAGCTGGTAGCCGAACCACATCACGACGGCCGCGATCAGGGCGATCTTCAGGATGAACCAGCCCAGCGCCTCGACCGACTGCTGGTGCGCGACCTTCGAGCGTCGGCTGCGCACCTGCCACACCGCATAGCCGCCCACGCCGATGGCGAAGATCACGAGCGTGAACACGTCGACCCCGTAGCCGCCGAAGAGTCCGTTGAAGAATCCGTTGGCTATCGAGTAATAAGTGCCGCCGAAGGGCGACAGCGAGACGTTGCCCAGCACGATGAAGGTCAGACCGCGGAAGAGCAGCATGCCGGCGAGCGTCACGATGAACGCCGGGATGCCGACGAACGCCACCCAGAAGCCCTGCCATGCCCCGACCAGGAGGCCGACCACCAGTGCGGCGATGACACCGACCCACCAGGGCAGCTGCATCCGGATCACGAGGACCGCGGCGGTGGCACCGGTGAGGGCGACGACCGAGCCGACGGAGAGGTCGATGTGACCGGCGATGATGACGATCACCATGCCGATCGCGAGGATCAGGATGTAGGAGTACTGCAGCACGATGTTCGTGAGGTTCCCCGGGGAGAGGAACGTCGGGTTCAGGATGGCGAAGAAGGCCACGATCGCGACGAAGGCGACGAGGATGCCGCTCTGACGCAGGTTGCGCGTGGCGAGGCTCAACAGGTTGGTGACGCCGGTCATCGTTCGGCCGTCCTTTCGACAGTCATGAGTTGCATGAGGTTCTCCTGGGTGGCCTCGGCGGCCGGCAGCTCGCCGGTGATCCTGCCGAAGGCCAGGGTGTAGATGCGGTCGCAGATGCCCAGCAGCTCGGGCAACTCGGACGAGATGACGAGTACGCCCTTCCCCGCCGCGACCAGGCGGTTGATGATCGTGTAGATCTCGTACTTGGCGCCGATGTCGATGCCGCGCGTGGGCTCATCGAGGATCAGCACGTCGGGCTCCGTCTGGATCCACTTGCTCAGCACGACCTTCTGCTGGTTGCCGCCGGAGAGGTTGCCCACGAGCTGGAGCACACTGGGCGTCTTGATGTTCATCTCGGCGCGGTACTGCTCCGCGATCCGGAGTTCCCGGTTCGCGTCGATCCAGCCGCCGGGGCTGATCATCCGCAGCGACGCGAGGGTGATGTTGTGGCGGATGTCGTCGATGAGGTTGAGCCCGAACTTCTTCCGGTCCTCGGTCGCGTACGCGATCCCGGCGCGGATGGCGGCGCTCGTGGTCGACGTGTCGACCTCTTTGCCGCGGACGAGGACCCGCCCCTTCGCGTTGCGCCCGTAGGTGCGGCCGAAGACGCTCATGGCGAGTTCCGTGCGTCCGGCGCCCATCAGCCCGGCGATGCCGACGACTTCTCCCGCACGCACGGTGAGGGAGGCGTCGTCGACCATGACCCGTCCCGGCTGGGTCGGGTGATGCACGGTCCAGTTCTCGATCCGCAGCACCTCCTCGCCGAGTTCCGGCACCCGCTCGGGGAAACGATGGGCGAGGTCGCGTCCGACCATGCCGCGGATGATCCGGTCCTGCGTCGAGGCCGGATCGCTCATGTCGAGCGTCTCGATGGACCGACCGTCGCGGAGGATCGTCGTGCGGTCGGCGATCGCGTCGATCTCGTTGAGCTTGTGCGAGATGATGATCGACGTCATCCCGCCGTCGCGCAGGCGCCGGAGCAGGTCGAGCAGGTGTGCCGAGTCGGTGTCGTTGAGCGCGGCGGTCGGCTCGTCGAGGATGAGCAGGCGCACGTTCTTCGACAGTGCCTTCGCGATCTCGACGAGCTGCTGCTTGCCCACGCCGAGCTGGCCGACCGGCGTGGCGGGGTTCTCGTCGAGACCGACCTGGGCGAGCAGTTGCGAGGCCTCGGAGTTCGCGCGGTCCCAGTCGATGAGTCCGCCCGCGCCCCGACGCTCGTTGCCGAGGAAGATGTTCTCCGCGACGCTGAGGTAGGGGATCAGCGCGAGCTCCTGATGGATGATCACGATGCCCACCTGCTCGGAGTCGCTGATGGATCCGAACTTCGCCTCTTCACCCTCGTAGACGATCTCCCCTTCGTACGCCCCATGCGGGTAGACACCCGACAGCACCTTCATGAGGGTGGACTTCCCCGCGCCGTTCTCGCCGCAGATCGCGTGGATCTCGCCGCGGCGGACATCGAGGTCGACGCCCTGGAGCGCCTTGGCGCCGGGAAAGCTCTTCTCGATCTCCCGCATCTGCAGTACCGGTGTCGTCATGAACCGGGTCCTTTCCGTC
>NZ_JBLVOH010000196.1:16238-19899 GCF_053543675.1 Microbacterium umsixpiens | reverse complement strand
GGAGCGATGACTACTCGGCGACGCCGGCGTCGACCTCGGCCTGGGTCCAGTAGCCCGAGTCGACCAGCAGCGAGGTGATGTTGTCCTTGTAGACGATGTCCGACTGCAGGAGGTACGACGGCACGACCTTCACACCGTTGTCGTAGGTCTCCGTGTCGTTCGCCTCGGGCTCCTCGCCCTCGAGCATGTCCTCCGCCACGACGACCGACTGCTCGGCGAGCTTGCGCGTGTCCTTGAAGATGGACGAGAACTGCACACCCTGGTCGATCAGGCTGATGGAGCCGATCTCCGCATCCTGTCCGGTGACGATCGGGAGACCGTCGGCGATGGTGGCGCCGAGACCGCCGGTGCCCTGGAGTGCCGTGATGATGCCGCGGGAGATCCCGTCGTAGGGGGAGAGCACGCCATCGAGCTTCGTGCCGCCGCCGTACGTCGAGGTGAGCAGATCCTCCATGCGCTTCTGTGCGGTCTCCTGCTGCCAGCGCAGGATCGCCGCCTGCTCGATATCGGTCTGCCCCGACGGCACCGTCAGCGCGCCCTCGTCGATGTAGGGCTGCAGCGTGTCCATCGCCCCCTGCCAGAAGAAGTGGGCGTTGTTATCGTCGAGAGAGCCGGCGAAGAGCTCGATGTTGAACGGGCCCTTCTCTCCGGTGTCCTTACCGTCCTGATCGAGCACGCCGAGGCCGACCAGCAGCGAGGTGGCCTGCTGCACGCCGACCTTGTAGTTGTCGAACGTCACGTAGAAGTCGACGTTCTCGCTGTCGCGGATGAGGCGGTCGTAGGAGATGACCGGGATCTTCGCTGCCGCAGCGGCGTCGAGCTGCGAGGACAGGGCGGTGCCGTCGATCGCGGCGATGACCAGGAGGTCCGCCCCCTTGGTGATCATCTGGTCGATCTGCTGGCCCTGCGTCGGGATGTCGTCGCCGGCATACTGCAGTTCGACCTGGTAGCCGGCCTTCTCCAGCCCCTCCTGCACGGCGGTGCCGTCGGCGATCCAGCGCTCGGAGGTCTGCGTCGGCATGGACACGCCGATCAGCAGGTCGCCCTTGTCGCCGGAGGCCTTCTCGCCGCCGCCCGCGGAGCCGGCTCCGCCTCCGCCGCAACCGGCGAGGGCGAGGACTCCCGCGAGACCGAGGGCCGCGAGTGCGTACTTCTTCTTCATTCCGAGCTCCTTTGCTGTGCAATGCGTCCTCCGGCCGAAGTCCGGAGGGTGGGCGTCCCGGCCATTCGGGATCCGCCTCGGATCACTTTCTTGAGTTCGAGACTCGAAGTCAAGCGAACGTGATCGTTTCGTGATGATTGAGACTAGGCCTCATCGAGCGGGGATTTCTTCTCCGATGGCCGGAGTTTTGTCGTCGCAAGGTGGGAAATCCGGGAGTTATCTTCGAGACTCGAAGCTAACTCGGGCGGGCGATAGCCGGTGTCTGCGCTCCGTGTCACACTGGGCGCACGAACCAGGAAGGCACGTCATGGCGGCGATCGATCCCAAGAAGACGCTCGACGCGTATCGGGCGAAGCGCGGTCAGTTCCGCATCCTCGAGGTGCCGCCGATGCAGTACCTGATGATCGACGGCGCCGGAGACCCGAACACTTCCCCGGCTTATGCGGAGGCCGTCTCGGCTCTGTTCCCCCTGGCCTACACCCTCAAGTTCGCGAGCCGCGACGAGCTCGGCATCGACACGGTCGTGATGCCCCTCGAAGGGCTCTGGCACGCATCGGACATGGAGTCGTTCACCACTCATCGCGACAAGTCCGCCTGGCAGTGGACGCTGATGATCATGGTCGGCGACCACATCACGTCTTCGATGTTCGCCGACGCGGTGGAGTCCGTGGCGCAGAGAGCGGCGAAGAAGAAGGGGCCGGTGCCCGCACTCGGCTCCGTGCGGCTGGAGACCCTCGACGAGGGGATGAGCGTGCAGACTCTGCACGTCGGTCCGTTCGACGATGAGGGGCCGGTCCTCGACGACCTGCATCACCGCTTCATCCCCGAGCACGGCCTGACGATGACCGGGCTGCATCACGAGATCTACCTGAGCGACCTGCGTCGCACCGATCCGGCGAAGCTGCGCACCATCCTCCGGCAGCCCGTATCGTCGAGCGCCTGATGCCGAGAGGCGCCGGGAAAGCAAGCCCCTCCGCCGGGTGGGTCCTCGGCGATACCCTTCAATGATGAGCACGGTCAAGCACGCTGCGCGCGTCGCCAAGGGGTCCACCGCCTTCCGCCGCATCGCCCGTGTCGGGTTCGTCGTCCTCGGCCTGATCCACGTCATCATCGGCGCGATCGCCATCACCATCGCCGCGGGGGCCTCAGGCGACGCCGACCAGGACGGCGCGATGGAGCAGATCCGGAACAACCCGGTCGGCGGATTGCTGCTCGTGCTCGTCGCCACGGGGCTGATCGCTCTGGCCGTGTGGCAGATCGCGAGTGCGTTCCTCGCCGCCGACCCCGCCGAGACGAAGAAGTGGGGGCAGCGCGTCAAGCTCTTCGGCATCGCGCTCGCCTACCTCGTGGTCGCGGGCATGGCCCTCATCTACGCGCTGGGTGGCAACGCCGATTCGGAGACGGCGTCGAAGACCCTCAGCTCCGTGGTGCTTTCCGCTCCGGGCGGCGTCGCCCTGCTCGTCGTCATCGGACTGTCCGTGGTCGGCGTGGGGATCGGCTTCATCGTGGGCGGCTTCACGCGCGGCTTCGAGAAGCTGCTCGATCTGCCGACGGGAGTCGCACGCGGTGGCATCGTGACGCTCGGGGTGATCGGCTACTTCGGCAAGGGCATCGCAGTGGGCGTGACCGGCGTGCTGTTCGTGGTCGCCGCGGTCACGCAGGATCCGGAGAAGGGCGCGGGGCTCGATGCCGCGCTCCACAGTCTGTTGGAGCTGCCTCTCGGCGGACTCGTCCTGGGAGCGGTCGGCTCGGGCTTCGCGATCTACGGAGTCTTCTGCATCGCCCGGGCGCGCTTCGCTCGCATGTGAGCAGGGTCGCGCCGGGCGCTCACGCGGTCGCGGGCTTCTCGCTCCAGACCAGCAGGAACGCCCCGAGCGCGATCATGAGTCCGCCGCCGGTGGCACCCATCGCCTCGATGCGGCGAGGTGAGCGGCCGAACCAGTCGCGGGCGGCGCTGGCGAGGAGCACCCAGACGGCATCGCACGTCACGCCGATGACGACGACGATCACTCCGAGCAGGAAGAGCTGCGCGGGGACGGAACCCGCGTGCAGATCGACGAACTGCGGCAGGATCGCGAGGAAGAACGCGATGGACTTCGGATTGGTGACTCCCACGACGAAGCCCTCGGTGAGCAGCCGCCATCCCGAGCGCCGCGCCGGAGCGGCGATCATCGCGCGCGCCGCATCCTTCCGGTGCCGGATGGCCTGGATGCCGAGGAAGATCAGGTAGCCGGCGCCGAGCACCTTGACGACGGTGAACAGCACGGCCGACTGGGCGATGATCGTGCCGACGCCGAGCGCGACCGCGACGACCAGCACGATCGAGCCGATCGCCGTGCCGAGGATGCTGAGGAACCCGCCCATCCGCCCGAGAGCCATGGCCCGGCCGATCGTGAACAGCACGGTCGGACCGGGGATCACGACCATGACGAACGCCGCGACGATGAAGGCGAGCAGCGTGTCCGGGGCGATCATGGGTCGAGCCTAGGGGTGCGGGCG
>NZ_JBLVOH010000196.1:6863-16146 GCF_053543675.1 Microbacterium umsixpiens | reverse complement strand
CCCCCCCGACGCCGGTCGGTCAGCCCTGACCCCAGAAGCGGTCCTCCGCCTCCTGGTCCTCGCTGATGAGCCAGACTTCGGCGATGCGGTCGCCCGCGATGCGGAAGACGTCGACGCCGTGCTGGTCGAGGTCATCGTGTCCGGCGCGCTGCGCACGGAAGCGCACGGTGGCGGAGACGAGGTCGCCGGCTTCCGTCGCCGAGTCGGTCTCGAGCACGAACGTGCCGCCGCTGAGTTCCATGAAGCGGCCGAGGTGGGCGAGGATCGCGTCGGGGCCGACGTGGTCGCCGGATGCCTGGTTGGCGCCGGGCTGGTGCCACACGGCATCCGGATGGAAGGTGGCCGCCAGTGCCCCCATGTCTCCCGCGGCCAGGGCCGCACCGTACTGTCCTACAACGTCGATCGCCGACATGATGCTCCTTCTCGTGTGGTCGGTACTCTGGAGCATCCAGCGTCTCGCCGAGGGCGCGGTTACTTCAACGTCACCGGGAGGAGCAGCGCATGTCGCGCACGTGGACGGTGTTCTCCGCCAGCTGTCCGTCTCGGGCGTCGCTCGCCCGCATCGCGAACAAGTGGACCGCGATGATCGTCGTCCTCCTGCACGAGCAGCCGCTGCGCTTCGGCGAGCTGCACCACCGGATGGACGGGATCACGAAGAAGGTGCTCGTCGACACGCTCCGTGCCCTCGAACGCGACGGCATGCTGGAGCGAGCGGTCGGCGACGACGGCCATTCGCGCTACCTGCTCACCCCGCTCGGCCGAAGCCTGCATGAACCGCTCCAGGCGCTGCAGGTCTGGGCGGAGTCCCACGTGGAGGACGTGCTCGACGCGCAGGACCGCTACGACGAGGTCGCCGACGCGAAGACGCTCGACGGGCGCTGACCCGCGGGCCCACCCCGGGCTCGCAGGTGGGAAACTGGAACGATGAGCGTTTCTTCCGGTGTCGACGTGATCGCCCCTCTGAGCGAGGCCGAGGTGCGGCGTATCCGCGAGGACTTCCCGATCCTGCACACGCAGGTGCAGGGGCATCCGCTCGTGTACCTCGACTCGGGCGCGACCTCGCAGCGTCCGTCGGCCGTGCTGGATGCCGAGCGCGAGTTCTCGATCACCATGAACTCGGCAGTGCACCGCGGGGCGCACACGCTGGCCGCCGAGGCCACCGAGCTTTTCGAGGATGCTCGCGGCACTCTCGCGCGCTTCATCGGGGCCGACGACGACGAGGTCGTCTGGACCTCGAACGCGACCGAAGCGATCAACCTCGTCGCCTACTCGCTGTCGAACGCGTCGCTCGGGCGCGGGGGAGCGGCCGCCGAGCGGCTCCGCTTGCGTGAGGGTGACGAGATCGTCACGACCGAGATGGAGCACCACGCGAACCTCATCCCGTGGCAGGAGCTCGCGGCCCGCACCGGCGCGACGCTGAAGGTGATCCCTCTCGACGACGACGGTGCACTGCGGCTCGACGCCGCCGCCGAACTCATCACGGCCCGGACGAAGCTCGTGGCGTTCACGCACGTCTCCAACGTGCTCGGCGTGATCAACCCGGTCGAGCGCCTGGTCGCCCTGGCCCGCGAGGTCGGCGCCCTGACCCTGCTCGACGCCTGCCAGTCCGCACCGCACCTGCCGCTCGACGTGCGCGCGCTCGACGTCGACTTCGCCGTGCTGTCCGGGCACAAGATGCTCGGTCCCACCGGCATCGGGGTGCTCTACGGCCGGCGCGAGGTCCTGGCCGCGATGCCCCCGTTCCTCACCGGCGGCTCGATGATCACCACCGTCACGACGACCGAAGCCGAGTACCTGCCGCCGCCGCAGCGGTTCGAGGCGGGCACGCAGCGGGTGTCGCAGGCCATCGCGCTCGCCGCGGCCGTGGACTACCTGACTGAGGTGGGGATGCCGCGCATCGCCGCGCATGAGGCCGCGTTCGGGCGTCGGCTCGTCGACGGGCTGAGCACGATCGACGGGGTCCGCGTGCTCGGTGCCGGGATCGATCTGCCGCGCGTGGGGCTCGCGAGCTTCGACGTCGCCGGCATCCACTCGCACGACGTCGGGCAGTTCCTCGACGACCTCGGCATCGCCGTGCGCGTCGGACACCACTGCGCCCAGCCGTTGCACCGACGCCTCGGCGTCACCTCGTCCACCAGGGCGAGCACCTACCTGTACACGACAGAGGCCGAGGTGGACGCCGTGATCGAGGGTGTCGCCGGAGCGATCGACTTCTTCCGGAGGGGCGCATGAGCGACCTGCAGAACCTGTATCAGGAGCTGATCCTGGATCACTCGCGCACCCCGCACGGCTACGGGCTGCGTGACGAGATCCCGGCGCAGTCGCACCAGCTCAACCCGACCTGCGGCGACGAGATCACGCTGCAGGTGCACCGTGGTCCCGACGGTGCTGTCGAGGCGATCGCGTGGGAGGGTCACGGCTGCGCGATCTCGCAGGCCTCCGCCTCGCTGCTGGCGGAGCTCGCCGAAGGACTCAGCGTCGAAGACCTCGAGGTGCGTATCGCGGCGTTCCGCGAGGCGATGCGCTCCCGCGGCAAGATCGAGCCCGACGAGGAGCTGCTCGGCGATGCCGCGGCCCTCGGCGGGGTGTCGAAGTACGTGGCGCGGGTCAAGTGCGCCATGCTCGCCTGGGTCGCCGCCGAGGACGCGCTCACCCGCAGCTGAGGTGCAGGATGGATGCATGCCCGTGCATCTGAAGCCCCTGCCCGCTGGACGCTTCGACGAGTGGCGAGGCGCGGCCAGACAGCGCCTCATCGACGGCAACCGCGCATCGGGGAGGCGTGTCGGGGATGATGCGGTCGCGTTCGCCGATGAATACTTCGACGAGCTGCTGCCGCACGGGGCGGCGACGCCGACGGCACGGGTCATGCGGATCGTCGACGAGGGTCGGCGCGAGCTCGGCACCCTGTGGCTGGTGCTCGCCGGCACGAAGCTGTTCCTCCTCGACCTCGCCGTCGAGACCGGCCTGACCGGCGCGCAGAACGACGCCCTGGTCGCGCGGATCCTCGCCGTCGCCCGCGACATGGGCGCCACGCAGATCAGTGTGCCGCTGCTCCCGCAGCAGGCGGCAGGTCACGCCCTGGTCGACGGTCGTGGCTTCACGGTCGCGTCGATCCAGATGGTGCTCGAGCCGCTGCCCTCCCGCGATGTCGCCGCGCACGTGGAGGTGGTGCCGATGACCGCGGAGAGGTTCCCCCGCTTCGTCACGGCATCGGAAGCGGGATTCGCCCAGGACCTCGTGTCTTCCGGCCGGTTCTCGCCCGAGGAAGCTGCCGCGGAGTCCCACCGTCAGCTGGTCGAGGAGCTGCCGGACGGCCTCGCCACCCCGGGGCAGGAGCTCTTCACGGCGACCGTCGACGGCGTCGAGGTCGGCATCCTCTGGCTCGGCATGCGCGAGCGCGACGGACATGCGCATGCGTTCGTGCTCGACATCGAGGTCGCCGCAGATCAGCGCCGCAAGGGGTACGGGCGAGAGCTGATGCACGCTGCTGAACGCGAGGCCCGCCGGCTCGGCGCCGACTCGATAGGGCTGCACGTGTTCGGCTTCAACGCCGCCGCCGTCGAGCTGTACGAGAGCCTCGGCTACCGGCGGACCGAGCAGACGCTGCTGCGCGAACTGTGACGCCGGTCACGGGACGACACGAAGGGAATAGTCCGCGGTGCTCGACGTTGCCCCCAGCATGACTACTCTCGGAATCATCGGTGCAGGACACATCGGCAGCCAGGTCGCGCGGGTTGCGGTGGCGAACGGCTACGACGTCGTGATCGCCAACTCCCGCGGTCCGGAGACGCTCGCGGACCTCGTGAAGGAGCTCGGGCCCCGCGCGAAGGCCGCCACGGCGGAAGATGCCGCGGCAGCCGCGGACGTCGCGGTCGTGACCGTCCCGCTTCGCGCGATCGACGCGCTTCCCGCCGCAGAGCTCGCCGGGAAGATCGTGCTCGACACGAACAACTACTACTTCGAGCGCGACGGCCACATCGAGGCTCTCGACAAGGGAGAGACGACGACGTCGGAGCTGGTGCAGCGTGCGCTGCCGGACTCGAAGATCGCCAAGGCGTTCAACCACATCTTCGCGGCCGAGATCACGACCGACGGCAAGCCGGCCGGAGCCCCGAACCGTCGTGCGCTGGCCACCGCCGGCGACGACGCCGAGGCCGTCGCGTTCGCGACGCGCTTCTACGACGAGGCCGGCTTCGACACGGTCAACGTCGGGCCGCTGAGCGAGTCGTGGCGGGTCGAGCGTGATCGCCCGGCGTACGTCGTGCGGCAGAACGCCGAGGAGCTGACCGCGAACATCGCGATCGCCAACCGCCTCCCCTGAGCCCAGCGGGACGAGCGCGACGGAGACCTTCCGCGTCTCGCACGCTCGTCCCGGACCGAGGCATCCCGGGCGTGTTGGGATACCAAAAGTTGAGTATCCCGGCTCGTGATGCGAGAATGCCCAGATGGCGGGGGCTATGGGGACAAGCGGCGAACTCGAATCGGTCAGGGTCACGCGCATCCTGCGCGACGACATCGTGCTGGGCCGACGTGCGCCCGGGTCGCGTCTGGTCGAGCGCGACATCGCGGCCGAGCTGAGCGTCTCCCGCCTCCCGGTCCGCGAGGCCATCCGCACCCTCGTGGCCGAAGGGGTCGTCGTCGCACGCCCCCGCACCTGGGCGGTCGTGCGCGAGTTCACCCGCCGCGACATCCAGGATTTCGCCGAGGTCCGTGAGGCCATCGAGACGCTCATCTTCGTCTTCGCCGCCGAGCGTCACGATGAGGCGGGTATCGCCCGGATCAGAGCCGCCTACGAGCGCGAGTTCGCGGCGGCCACGGCCCAGGACTCGGAGGCTGCGCGGATCGCGGCGGCCGAATTCCACGAGGTCGCGGTCGAACTCGCGGGGAACGAGATGCTCGGGGAGCTCATCGCGGTGTTCCTCACCCGGCTGCGGTGGCTGTTCGGGCAGCACGACGATCTGCTCGCCATGGCCGAAGAGCACCGCATCATCCTCGAGGCGATGGCCGCCCGCGACACGGAGGCGCTCCGCCGTATCGTGCCCGCTCACCTCGCCAGCGGCCAGTCGGCAGCCGAGCGTCGTCTCGCCGACGGTAGCGACCTGTTGGTCTGAACCGCCGCCGTCCCGCTCGCGCACATTCGGGAACACCGACGACGGGTCCAGTTGTATATTGGTCCGATCGGAGTCGGTCCGGAAACGTTGCGCTGTTCTGGGGAGCGAGATGCGGAGTCTTGCTGTCGCGGTCGGGTGCCTGCTGCTTCTCGGAGGAGTCGCGCTGGTCGCGATCGCCGATCAGGAGCGGGTGGCAGCCCTCACCGCCGTCAAAGCGGAGATCGTCCGTGTTGAGCGCGCCCTGGAGGAATCCCACGGGGAGAACCTCGAGCTCGCGCAGAAGCTCACCGCACTGCGGTCGCAGATCGCTGAGCAGGATGCCGAGATCGGCGACACCACGGGGTTCCTGCAGTGATGCGCCGGGTGCTGGCGGTCACGCTCGCGGCGGCGGTCGTGCTGTCCGCCGGAGTGCTCGCGCGGGCGGATGCCCTCGATCGGGAGCGCGTCGCGGTCGTGGCGGAATTCGGCAGCCTGTCGCAGGAATACCACGAGGCCAGGCAGCGCACCGAGTATCTCGAGGCGACGATCGCGCAGGCGGAGCAGGACACGGCCGACCGCGCGGCGGTGCTCGCGGTGCGGCCGGCGTTCGTCGCCGAGATCACGGCCCTGAGCCGCGTCTTCGACAATGCACAGGGGATGGTCGACACCGCCTCTCATCGGGCTGCCGCGCTGTCGGCCCAGCAGACCGTGCTGGCCGAGTCGAGGGACCCCGCCACGGTCACGGCGGCCACGGCCACGGTGCATGCGCTCGCCGAGAAGGTCGGCACCCAGGTCGCCTCGGTGCAGGCCGCGCAGAGCGCAGGACCGGGTGGCCCGGCCTGGACATCGAGCGGGCCGGACGGGTACGCGCGGGTGCGGGCGGCGCTCGACCTCGTCGGCGGAGGAGGTGTCGGGCTGTACGAGTCGTCGTCGTGCGCGGGCGGGAACGCGCCGGCCTGCGCCAACAGCAACGGCTACATCAAGTACCGCGGCGACATCGCGAACTGGAGTGCGGGCCGGTTGAACTGGGCCATGGCGCACGAGCTCGCGCACATCTACCAGTTCCGGGTCTGGGGTGCGCTCACGTCTTCCGGCGCGTACGCCTCGATGTTCGGCAACGACCCGGAGTTCCTCGCCAACTGCATGGCCGTCGTCCGCGGCTACCCCGGCTCGGTGGGGTGCAACGGCGATCAGCAGGCGTGGGCGTCGGGGATCTGGGTGGGCGCGGTCCGCTGACCCGGCCCGGTGCGGTCAGGCGACCGGCGTCGTCGTGTCGATCGCCGCGCGCAGCGGCCGTCGCATCACGCGCCAGTACGACGACGGGGCGATGCGCGTGAGCACGTCGATCAGTCGTGCCTCCCGTCCGACCATCGTGCGGGCAGCCCTTCGCTCGGTCGCTCGGACGATGCGGGCCGCAGCGTCCGCCGGGTCGGTGTGGTACATCGCGGCCTGTGCGGCGGCGGCACGAGCGGCGACTTCCGGATCGATCGCGGCGGCGTAGCGCCCGTGCAGGATGATGCCGGTGCGGACCCCGGCCGGATAGACGGCGCCGACGCTGACCGTGGTGCCCTCCAGCTCGTGCCGCAGTGCCTCGGAGAAGCCCCGCACGGCGAACTTGCTCAGCGCGTACGGGATGCGCCCGGCCGGAGCGGCGAGCGCATACACGCTCGCGAAGTGGGTGATGTGCGCGGCGGGCGCAGCGCGGAGGGCGGGCAGCAGCGCCTTGGTGATCGACACCGTGCCCCAGAGATTCACGTCGGTGAGCCAGCGCATCTCCTCCATCGTGAGCTGGTCGAGGTTTCCGAGCATCGACGAGCCGGCGCAGGTGATGAGGGCGTTGACCCTCGGATGCGCTGCGGTGATCTCGGTGGCGGCGGCGAACACGGCGTCGTCGTCGCGGAGGTCGACCACGTGCCTGGTCACCCGGGCGTCTCCCAGTTCGGCGGCGAGGGTCGCGAGCGCGGCACTGTCGTGGTCGATCAGGGCGAGGTGCGCTCCTCGGGTGGCCAGCAGGCGGGCGATGTCGGCGCCCATGCCGTTCGCGGCGCCCGTGATCACGGTGGTGCTGCCGGCGAGATCGAGGTGTTTCATGAGTCTCCTGCGGTGCGCGATCCGGGGCCGTGGCTGCGGATGTCGGAGGGGTGGGGCATGCTGATCCGGAACCATTCTGGCCGACACCGGGCCCCAGTGATACCGGTACGCTCGTGGAGAGGAGGTACCGGTGGGACGGACAGCGGATGCCATCGCCGAAGGCGTCGCGATCGCGACGGCTGCCGCGCGCCTCGCCGTGAAGAATCACATCCTCATCGGCACCATCGCCGAAGACGGTGTCTTCGACATGGAGAAGTACATCGACGACGCGCGGGAGGCGCTGCGGGCGATGGCCGAGGAATCGGAAGAAGCGGCCGCCAACGTCACCGCGCTGCGTAAGCGGGCCAGGGGTCGGCACTCCGATCCGGTGGGCACGCACGACTACCGCGACCGCGATGTGCGAAACCTGCGCCGCCGGGCCAAGCAGTCCACCGGGGTCGGCCAGCGCCTGCGCGAGATGATGGAAGACCGGGAACGTCTGGCGCAGATCGTCGAAGAGGCGCGGGACGCCGCCTGGGCCGACGTGCGCCACAATCTCGACCGCCGATTGCGGGTCGAGGGCATGCGACCGGATCAAGATCCCGACTACGGGCGCATGCGCGAGGCACGCATGCAGGCGCTGCGTCTCGTCGACCTGCAGGCGCTCTCCTCCGAGCAGCGCGCGCGGGCCAAACGGCGCAAGAAGCAGCAGAAAGCCGAGGCGGCGAGCGACTGAGGCCTCGTTTCGCTTTCGCGTCAGGACTGTTGTAGGCTGTTCCACGGCCCGCTGAGCGGGCTGGGCGCCCGTAGCTCAATGGATAGAGCATCTGACTACGGATCAGAAGGTTAGGGGTTCGAGTCCCTTCGGGCGCACACTGTGTTGAGACAGTACAGAATCCCCGTCGCGAAAGCGGCGGGGATTCTGCTGTATCCGGGCCGCTTCATCGAGGCAGCTGATGGTGTGCTCTCGGGTTGACCGCCGGCAGCTCAGAGCAGGCTGGTGATCGCAGGGTCGCGGCGGGCGACCTCTGCGGCCGTGGCGACGATGACCTCGCGGATCGCGGCGACCGCGACCGCAGGAGTGACGTCCGCTCGGTGGGCGAGGCTCACGGTGCGGGTCATCATCGGGTGTGTCAACCGCACCGAGCGCAGCGCGGGGCGATCGAGCAGCACCATCGCCGGGACCACCGCGACGCCGACACCGCGCTCGACGAAGCGCAGCACCGCATCCATCTCGGCGCCCTCGAGCACGTGCGTGGGCACCAGGCCCTCCGCGCGGAAGGCGGCGTCGGTGGTCGCTCGCAGCTCGTACGTCTCGTCGAGGGCGATGAGCGGGAGGGTGGCCAGGTGGGAGAGGCTCATCGCGGGCATGGTCGAGACCGGTGGCTCTGTCGCGGCGGAGATGACGACGAGCTCTTCGGCGAGCAGTGGCATGCGCGTGAGGCTGAAGCCCGACGGTGGTGGACCGTCGGATTCGGTGATGAGGGCGATGTCGACGGCGCCGACGGCCAACTGCTCGACGAGCCGTCGGGAACCGCTCTCGGTCAGATGCAGATCGACGCCCGGATGGCTGGCGTGGAACACGCTGATCGCCTCGGCGACGAGGCTGATGCAGAGCGTGGGCGGCGCGCCCAGCCGTACGCGTCCACGGCGAAGACCGGCCAGCTCGCCCATCTCGTCGCGGATGGCGTCGGCTTCGGCGAGCATGCGCTGTGCACGGGGGAGGAGCGTCTCTCCCGCTGCAGTGAGCGCGATGTGGCCGCGTGCGCGGTGGAACAGTTCGGCGCCGAGCTCGCGTTCGAGGGTGGAGATCTGTCGGCTCAGCGACGGCTGTGCCAGGTGCAGGTGCTCGGAGGCGCGGGTGAAATGTCCGAGGCGTGCGACCTCGACGAACCCGCGGAGCTGCTCGAGGTTCATGGTCATAGCCTACCGGCATCGTTTCCACTCGAACTATGCATTGGAGTTATTAGGGTCCCCTTATTAGCGTGGAAAGCATGTCTACCCCCGAACGTCAGATATCCACCACCGTCCTCGTGATCGGCACCGGCGGCTCCGGTCTGCGCGCAGCGATCGAGATCGCCGAACACGGCGTCGATGTCCTCGCCGTCGGCAAACGTGCGCGT
>NZ_JBLVOH010000196.1:5217-6843 GCF_053543675.1 Microbacterium umsixpiens | reverse complement strand
CCCACACCTCCCTCGCGGCCGGCGGCATCAACGCGGCGCTGGGCACCATGGACGCCGAGGACAGCTGGCAGCAGCACGCGGCCGACACCATCAAGGAGAGCTACCTGCTCGCCAACCCGCACACGGTCGAGATCGTCACCCAGGGCGCCGAGCGCGGCATCCGCGACCTCGAGCGGTGGGGCATGGACTTCGCCCGCGAAGACGACGGCCGCATCTCGCAGCGCTTCTTCGGCGCGCACACCTTCCGCCGCACCGCCTTCGCGGGCGACTACACCGGACTCGAGATCCAGCGCACGCTCGTGCGCAAGGCCGAGCAGCTCGAGGTCCCGATCCTCGACCACGTCTACATCACCCGTCTGCTCGTGCGCGACAACGTGGTGTTCGGCGCCTACGGCTTCGACCAGGCCGACGGCACCCGCTACCTGATCCACGCGGATGCCGTGATCCTCGCAGCCGGCGGGCACAACCGCATCTGGCGCCGCACCTCGTCCCGTCGCGACGAGAACACCGGCGACTCCTTCCGTCTCGCGGTCGACGCTGGAGCGCGCCTGCGCGATCCGGAACTCGTGCAGTTCCACCCGTCCGGCATCATCGAGCCGGAGAGTGCCGCGGGGACACTGATCTCCGAGGCCGCACGCGGGGAGGGCGGCATCCTCCGCAACGCCCTCGGTGAGCGGTTCATGGAGAAGTACGACCCCGAGCGGATGGAGCTGTCGACCCGCGACCGCGTCGCGCTCGCCGCGTACACCGAGATCAAGGAAGGACGCGGCACCGAGAACGGCGGCGTCTGGCTCGACGTGTCGCACCTGCCGCGCGAGACGATCATGACCCGGCTGCCGCGCGTCTACCAGACGATGATGGAGCTGCAGATGCTCGACATCACGACCGATCCGATCGAGATCGCCCCCACCGCGCACTACTCGATGGGCGGGGTCTGGGTGCGCCCGGAGGACCACCAGACCGACGTCGAGGGGCTCTACGCGATCGGCGAGGCCTCCAGCGGACTGCACGGCTCGGCGGCAACTCGCTCATCGAGCTGCTGGTCTACGGGCGCATCGTCGGGCAGGCCGCGATGGAGCACGCGGCCGGGCTCGACGCGCAGCGCCGGTCGGCGACGGCCGTCGCGGCAGCACGGGCCGAGATCGACGACCTGCTCGCCGCGGAGGGGCGCGAGAACGTGCGCGCCCTGCAGCGCGCCATCCGCAACCTCATGACCGAGTACGCAGGCGTCGTCCGTTCGGAAGACGGGCTGCGTGCCGGCCTCGCCGACCTCGACATGATCGAGGGGCGCATGGAGGACGTGGGAATCCACCCCGACATCGCCGGTTTCCAGGACCTCGCGCACGCGTTCGACCTCAAGGCCTCGGCGCTCGCCGCTCGTGCCACGCTCGAGGCCGCGCTGGAGCGCCGGGAGACGCGCGGATGCCACAACCGCAGCGACTTCCCCGACACCGACCCGACCCTGCAGGTGAACCTGGTGTGGTCGCCGACCGCGGGCGTCACCCGCGAGGAGATCCCGGAGGTCTCGCCCGAGATCGCCGAACTCATGCGCGAGGTCGACACCGCGGGAAAGCTCGTCGAGTAGGTCCGCCGAGGCCCCGCGTCCGCGCCGAGACCCCGCCCTGC
>NZ_JBLVOH010000196.1:4295-5197 GCF_053543675.1 Microbacterium umsixpiens | reverse complement strand
GCGGGGTCTCGGCGGTGATCCGGTGTCTCAGCGAGTTGCTCAGCCGGCCTGCGGCTCTTCCGTGTCGACGACCCCGATCCCCACGGCCTCGTGGTCGGGCTCGGGTTCTTCGCGCTTCGGAGCCTGGGGCTCCTCGCCCGGGTCCTTCTCGGTGCTCGGCTCTTCGAGGTCTTCGGTGCTCGGCACCTCGCTCGGGTCGGCGTCTTCGGGCGATTCGGCCTCGGCGGGTGTGGTCGCCTCGCCCTCGCTCGTGTCGGAGGCCGGGGTGGGCGTGGGCGTCTGCGCCTCGGCGGGATCCTGTCCGGGAGTGTTGTTCGTCATGATGGCCCCTTTCATGGTGTCGTCCGATCACGATGCCTCGGAAGCACGTGTTGCTGAAGGGGCTTGACGCGGCGCCGAGTTAACCGGGGTGAACCGAAGGCGCCGATGCGGCGTAGCCTGGAGGGGTGACTGCGTACGTCTCGGCCTTCGACCTCTTCTCCATCGGGGTGGGGCCTTCGAGCTCCCATACGGTCGGACCGATGCGGGCCGCCCTCGACTTCGCGCGTCGGCTCTCCGCGACGGGCGCCCTCCCGCGCGTGGCGCGCGCCGGCAGCACGCTGTACGGCTCGCTCGGTGCCACCGGGATCGGGCACGGGACTCCGGATGCCGTGGTCGCCGGGCTCCGCGGACTCGCGCCGGAGACGTGCGACCCCGCCGACGTGAGATCCGCCTGGGCGGACTTCCCCGTGGGCGGCGCGCTGTCGATCGACGGCATCCATGACGTCCCGTTCGCAAAGGATGACATCGTCTTCGCGCCGCGCACCCGGCTGCCCGGTCATCCGAACGCCATGACGATCACCGCGTGGGATGCCGCGGAGCAGGTCGTCGCCGAGGAGACCTATTACTCGGTCGGCGGCGGC
>NZ_JBLVOH010000196.1:1254-4275 GCF_053543675.1 Microbacterium umsixpiens | reverse complement strand
AAACCCACGACCGCGGGGTTCCCCTATTCGTATGCGGATGCCGCGTCGCTGCTCGCCCTGTGCGACGAGAACGGACTGTCGATCGCCGAGGTCGCGCGGCTCAACGAGACCTCGCTGCGCGGCGAGGAGGAGGTCGCGGCCGGGCTCGACGCGATCTGGGATGCGATGTCGGGGTGCGTCGATGCCGGCCTCCACGCCGACGGCACGCTGCCCGGCATCCTCAAGGTCAAGCGGCGGGCCGGAGTGATCCGCGGCCAGCTCGAAGCGGTCGAGGCCGACGGGCATCGAGAACTGCCGGGCGAGTGGCTCGGCGCTTTCGCGCTGGCCGTCAACGAGGAGAATGCGGCGGGCGGCCGGGTCGTGACCGCACCGACGAACGGTGCCGCCGGCATCCTCCCCGCCGTCGCCATGTATTGGTGGCGGTTCCTCGCCGACTCGGGGCTCGGCGCGGGCAACGCCGTGACTCCCTACGGTGAGCTGGTCGGCAGCGCGCTGCTGGGCTTCGAGCCGGACGTCCGGGCGCTGGACACCGCGAGCGACCTCGACGAGGAGCTGACGGCAGAGGCGAACCGTCGCCGCGGCATCCGTCGCTTCCTGCTGACCGCGACCGCACTCGGATCGCTGTTCAAGGCCAACGCGTCGATCTCCGGAGCCGAGGGCGGATGCCAGGCCGAGGTCGGCTCCGCGTGCGCGATGGCGGCCGGCGGCCTCACCGCGGTGATGGGTGGCACGAACCGCCAGATCGAGAACGCGGCCGAGATCGCGATGGAGCACCACCTGGGCCTCACCTGCGACCCGATCGGCGGACTCGTGCAGATCCCGTGCATCGAACGCAACGCGATCGCCGCGTCGACGGCGGTCACGGCGGCTCGTCTCGCACTGCGCGGCGACGGCAGCCACTATGTCTCACTGGATGCGGTCGTCGAGACGATGCGTCAGACGGGTGCCGACATGTCGACCAAGTACAAGGAGACCAGCGAGGGCGGCCTCGCGGTCAACGTCATCGAGTGCTGATCGCGCCCGCGCGACTCCATGTCCGCGGATGCCGGTAGCCTCCACGAGACACCACGCGGAGGGAGCACGATGGAGGCGTTCTGGGAGCCGAGCTCTCGCCGACGGCGGCAGCAGCCGGTCGTCGCGGTGCGCCCGAACGACGACGCCCCGACGCCGGATGGGGAGTGGCCGACGAGTATTCCCGCGGTCGCCCAGGTGCTGCGGGAGGGGATCGATCTCGACCCCGGGGTGACGTTCCTCGTGGGCGAGAACGGTAGCGGCAAGTCGACCCTGGTCGAAGGCGTCGCACTCGCCTACGGCCTCTCACCCGAGGGCGGTTCGCGACAGGCGCGGCACAGCACCCGAGCGACCGAGTCCCCGTTGTCGGAGTGGATCCGGCTGCAGCGCGGCGTGGGAGCCAACCGCTGGGGCTTCTTCCTGCGGGCCGAGACGATGCACTCGTTCTACACCTATCTCGAAGACAACCCGTCGACCGCCGGCGCCGATGTGCCGTTCCACGAGATGAGCCACGGCGAGTCGTTCCTCGCGCTGTTGGAGAGCCGCTTCGCCGAGCCGGGCTTCTACTGCCTCGACGAGCCGGAGGCCGCCCTGTCGTTCAACTCGACCCTGGCGCTCATCGCCGTGCTGCGGCGCATCGCCGACGACGGTGGGCAGGTGCTGTGCGCCACGCACTCGCCGGTGCTCGCGGCGCTGCCCGGCGCGAAGATCCTCGAAGTGGGGGAGTGGGGAGTCCGTCCCGCCGAATGGGGCGACCTCGAGATCGTGAACCACTGGCGCTCGTTCCTCGAGCATCCGACACGCTACCTCCGCCACCTGCTCGACTGAGGAAGGCCGCCCTCTTCTGCGTGCTCGAGGCGCAGGCGCATAATTCATCACATGATGAATGACTCGGCCGTCGAGATCGCGCAGCTGCGCGTGCACCGCGGGGCGGTGCGGGTCTTCGACGGGATCGACCTCACGATCCCGCGCGGACAGGTCACGGGGCTGCTCGGACCGTCGGGATGCGGCAAGACCACCCTGATGCGCTCGATCGTCGGTGTGCAGCGGATCGCCGGGGGTGATGTCACCGTCCTCGGCGAGACGGGCGGATCGCGACAGCTCCGCCACCGCGTCGCCTACGGCACACAGGGCGCTGCGGTGTACGGCGACCTCAGCGTGCGCCAGAACCTCTCGTACTTCGCCTCGCTGCTCAAGGCGCCGAAGGGCAATGTGGACAGGGTGATCGACGAAGTCGGTCTGCGTGCCCAGGCGGGGCAGCGCGTCGACGCGCTCAGCGGCGGCCAGGCGACGCGGGTGTCGCTCGCGGTCGCGCTCATCGGCTCTCCCGAGCTGGTCGTGCTCGACGAGCCGACGGTCGGGCTGGACCCCGTGCTGCGTGCCGAGCTGTGGGCGTTGTTCCGGGGGCTCGCCGACCGCGGTGTGACCCTCATCGTGTCGAGTCACGTGATGGACGAGGCGGTGCGCTGCGACCGGCTGCTGCTGATGCGGGAGGGGCGGATCATCGCCGACACCACGCCGTCGTCGCTCCTGGCCGACACCGGCACGACCGACGCCGAGTCCGCGTTCCTGGCGCTGATCGAGCGGGACCGCAGCGGCGATGCCGACGTCCCTCGATCACGCCGTGAAGCACGGGAGCACCGAGAGGAGGCCGGAGAATGAACGGCCGCCGGATGCTTGCCACCGCGGGCCGCGTGCTCGCACAGCTGCGGCACGATCCGCGGTCGATTGCCCTGATGCTCGTCGCGCCGAGCCTGCTGGTCGGTCTCTTCGCGTGGCTGTTCAGCGACCAGGAGGGGGTGTTCGACCAGTTCGGCGGCGCGATCCTGGCGCTGTTCCCGTTCATCGTGATGTTCCTCATCACGTCGATCACGACCCTGCGCGAGCGTCGCTCGGGAACCCTCGAGCGTCTGATGACCACACCCCTCGAGAAAGCCGACTTCATCCTCGGCTATGCGCTCGCGTTCGGGCTGATGGCCCTGCTCCAGGCGGTGATCACGGTGTCGTTCG
>NZ_JBLVOH010000196.1:0-1234 GCF_053543675.1 Microbacterium umsixpiens | reverse complement strand
GGTCGTTCGCGGTCGGGGTATGCGGGCTCGATGTCGACGGGCCGCTGTGGCAGCTCGGCCTGGTCGCGGTCGTCGATGCGCTGCTCGGCACGGCCCTCGGGCTCCTCGCCAGCGCGTTCGCCCAGACCGAGTTCCAAGCGGTGCAGTTCATGCCGTTGCTCGTGTTCCCGCAGATCATCCTCGGCGGCCTGTTCATGCCCCGCGATCAGATGCCGGATGTGCTGTATGCCATCTCGGATTGGCTCCCGCTCAGCTACGCGATCGACACGATCAACGCGGTGGCCGCGGGCGACGAGGGCTGGGACGTGTTCGGCCCGCTGCTGATCGTCGTGGCCTTCGCGGTGGGTGCCCTCGTGCTCGCGTCGCTGACGCTGCAGCGGCGCACGCGCTGAGGCTCCGGCGACGGTGGCTGCTCAGCGCGCCGTGCGGTTCTTCGTGTGCTTGGTCGGCACGGCGGCCCACGGGTCTTCGGGCCACGGATGCCGTGGGTAGCGTCCGCGCATCTCGGCGCGCACCTGGCTGTAGGGACCGGACCAGAACGAGGCGAGGTCGTCGGTGACCGCGAGTGGACGCCCGGCGGGGGACAGCAGGTGGAACAGGACCGGCACGCGCCCATCGACCAGCCGCGGAGTCTCGGCCCACCCGAAGCACTCCTGCAGCTTCACGGCGACGACCGGCCGTGCGTGCGGGTCGCCGTCGGGCTCCGGATAGGTGATGCGGACGCGGGATCCGCTGGGCACCTCGAGGCGCTCCGGCGCGAGCTCATCGAGGTGCACGGCATCGGGCCACGGCAGCAGGCGCCGAAGCGGTGACGAGAGTTCCAGCCGTGCTGCGGGGGTGCCGGACGCGAGGCGATCGAGCTCAGGCGCGAGCCACACGTCGAGGGAGTCGACCAACCCGGCATCCGAGACATCGGGCCACGGATCGCCGAGCTCTCGTCGCAACAGTGCGAGTCGCCGGCGCAGCGCGTCTGCGGCGTCGGACCAGGTGAACATACCGATCCCGTCGCGGCGGAGCGCCCCGCGCACGGCGTCGCGGCCCTCCTGTGCCGACGCCTTCACGGGCGCCGAGGACCGCGGAATGGCGCCGATCCGCCGCTCGCGTCGAGCCTGGACGCGGCCTCCGACGAACTCCGCCTCGACGCGGTCGGTCATCAGGTGGCTCGCCGCCTGCTCCATCTGCGCTTCGGTGAGCACAGCGGCGGAGCGGATGATCGCGCCGGACCCGGCCGCGG
>NZ_JBLVOH010000195.1:0-1377 GCF_053543675.1 Microbacterium umsixpiens | reverse complement strand
GTCGGGACGCCCTCTCAGCCAAAAAACCCCGCGCTTCATACATGCTGGAAAGCTGTGTGCAGCGCACGAGAAACAGGGAGACCTGAGTGTCTGTCAAGATCGGTATCAACGGCTTCGGCCGCATCGGACGCAACTACTTCCGCGCGGCTCTCGCGCAGGGAGCGGACCTTGAGATCGTCGCCGTCAACGACCTCACCGACAACAAGACCCTGGCGCACCTGCTGAAGTACGACTCGGTGGGCGGCGTCCTCGACGCCGAGATCAGCTACGACGACGAGAGCATCACCGTCAACGGCAAGGTCATCAAGGCCTTCGCCGAGCGCGACCCCGCAGGTCTCCCGTGGGGCGAGCTGGGTGTGGACATCGTCATCGAGTCGACCGGCTTCTTCACCAAGGCCGAGCTCGCCAAGAAGCACATCGAGGCCGGCGCGAAGAAGGTCCTCATCTCGGCTCCGGGCACCGGTGTCGACGGCACGTTCGTCATGGGCGTGAACGAGGACACGTACAACCCGGAGACGGATCACATCATCTCCAACGCATCTTGCACCACGAACTGCCTCGCACCGCTCGCGCAGGTCTTCAACGACGCGTTCGGCATCGACCGCGGCTTCATGATGACCGCGCACGCGTACACCGCCGACCAGAACCTGCAGGACGGCCCGCACAGCGACCTCCGTCGTGCACGCGCCGCCGCGATCAACATCACCCCGGCTTCCACCGGTGCTGCCAAGGCCATCGGCGAGGTGCTCCCGGAGCTCCAGGGCAAGCTCAGCGGCTCGTCGTACCGCGTTCCGGTTCCCACCGGTTCGATCGTCGACCTCACCCTCATCACCGACCGTGAGAACCTCACGGTCGACGAGGTCAACGAGGCGTACAAGAAGGCTGCTGCCGAGGGTCGCCTCGCCGGCTACCTCCAGTACAACGAGGACCCGATCGTGTCGAGCGACATCGTGCACAACCCGCACTCGTCGATCTTCGACTCGACGCTCACCAACGTGAGCGGCAACCTGATCAAGGTCTCGAGCTGGTACGACAACGAGTGGGGCTACTCCAACCGTCTCGTCGACCTGACCGAGTACGTGGCCGAGCGCCTCTAAGCTCAGGAACATGACTCTGCGCACCCTGGACACACTGGGGTCGCTCGAGGGCAAGCGCGTCATCGTCCGTTGTGATCTCAACGTCCCGCTCCGGGACGGGATCATCACGGACGATGGCCGTGTCCGCGCCTCGCTGCCGACCCTCAATGCACTCATCAACGCGGGCGCCCGCGTCGTCGTGTGCTCTCACCTCGGACGGCCGGATGGCGCGCCCGACCCGCAGTACAGCCTGGAGCCGGTGGCTCAGCGGCTGTCCGAGCTGCTCGGCGCTCCGGTCGCG
>NZ_JBLVOH010000194.1:1315-2074 GCF_053543675.1 Microbacterium umsixpiens | reverse complement strand
GTCACGGGTGGGGCCGCCGAGCTCGGGTACTGGGTGACCCCGGCCGCTCGGGGCAAGGGTCATCTCGCGGAAGCGGCACGCGCCGTGATCGACTGGGGTTTCACCGAGCTCGGGCTCGTCCGCATCCGCTGGCAGGCCGTCGCCGGGAATGTCCCTTCGGCGCGGGCCGCCCGCGCGCTCGGCTTCCGCTATGAAGGCCTGCAGCGCCAGGCGCTCACGAGCCCGCGTGGCCGCGACGACGGCTGGATCGCCGGCCTGCTGCACGATGACGACCGCACGCCGGTGGACTGGCCGATCCTCTGAGGAGTGAGCCCACCGGGTGACAGTGTCGGCGGCCGATGACAGGATGAGGGCATGCCGGAGATGCCGGAAGTCCAGGGCCTGACCACGTTCCTCGCCGACCGCGCCGTGGGGCGCACGATCACCCGCGCCAGCGTCGCGGCGATCGCCGCGTTGAAGACCTACGATCCGCCGATCACCGCGTTGCAGGGCACCACGATCACGGCGGCCGCCCGGCTCGGCAAGTTCGTCGTGCTGTCCTGCGGCGACGAGCTGCACCTCGTGTTCCACCTCGCGAAGGCGGGGTGGCTGCGTTGGTACGAGACGCTGCCGACGACGCTCATCAAACCCGGCAAGTCGCCGATCGCTCTGCGCATCGCGCTCGACGACGACAGCGGTTTCGACCTGACCGAGGCCGGAACGAAGAAGTCGCTCGCCGTCTACGTCGTCCGCGACCCGCAGGAGGTGCCGGGCATGGGG
>NZ_JBLVOH010000194.1:0-1279 GCF_053543675.1 Microbacterium umsixpiens | reverse complement strand
GGCGCGGGCCCGACCCGCTCGACTCCGCCTTCGACCGCGACGCCTTCGCCGCGCTGCTGGAGGACCGGCGGATGCAGATCAAGGGGCTGCTGCGCGACCAGGCGGTGATCGCGGGGATCGGCAACGCCTACTCCGACGAGATCCTGCACGCCGCCCGGATGTCGCCGTACGCGATCGCCGGGAAGCTCGACGATGCCGAGATCGACCGCCTGTTCGACGCGATGCGCGAGACGCTGACCGAAGCGGTCGCCGAGGCATCGGGCAAGCCGCCCGCCGACCTCAAGGATGCCAAGCGCCGCGGGATGCAGGTGCATGCGCGTCGCGGCGAGACGTGCCCCGTCTGCGGCGACACCGTCCGCAGCGTGTTCTTCGCCGACCGCTCGCTCGAGTACTGCCCCACCTGCCAGACCGGCGGCAAGGTGCTCGCCGACCGCCGTCTCTCTCGACTGCTGAAGTGATCGCGGCCCTGCCGGTCCATGTCTTGGAATGAAATGCGCGCAGGTGCGTTGAGTACACTCAGAGCAACAACGTGCTCCGGGGTCGGTGGGAATCCGAACCGGCGGTGACAGTCCGCGAGCGTCTCGAGAGATCGGGATGCCGATCCGGTGGAATTCCGGGACCGACGGTGATGCGAGGGAGACCTCGCTAGTCCGGAAGGGAGGCAGCACGAGACGCATGCGTGCGTCCGTTCCGCCATCCTTGTCTGACCCCGGAGCCTCAGAGGAGGACGACGGATGGCAGTGAACGCGGCAGAGCGCAGCGCGATGGATCGCGCGCTCCAGCTCGCCACGCGCGGACCCCGTGGGGCGAACCCGCAGGTCGGCGCGGTCATCCTCTCCCCCGATGGCACGGTCCTCGCCGAGGGCTGGCATCACGGAGCAGGCACCCCGCACGCCGAGGTCGACGCGCTGTCGAAGCTCGCACCGGGCGATGCCCGCGGCGCCACCGCCGTCGTGACGCTCGAGCCCTGCAACCACACCGGCCGCACCGGGCCCTGCGCCGTCGCGCTCATCGAGGCAGGTGTCGCGCGGGTCGTGTACGCCCTCGACGATCCCGGCGCCGAATCGGGAGGCGGAGCGGACCGCCTGCGCGCCGCCGGCGTCGACGTCGAATCGGGTGAGCAGGCAGACGCCGCGCACGCGCTCATCGAGGGCTGGCTCATGGCGCAGCGGTTGGGACGCCCGCACATCACGGTCAAATGGGCGCAGAGCCTCGACGGCCGCGCTGCCGCTGCCGACGGCTCGAGCCAGTGGATCACCGGGCCTGCCGCGCGCGCCGA
>NZ_JBLVOH010000193.1:0-1313 GCF_053543675.1 Microbacterium umsixpiens | reverse complement strand
GTGGGTGAATGCCAGCAGATGACGTCACATGATCCGCCCGAATGTGAGACTTGTGCGATGACGGCCGTGGGATCAGTGGACACTCGCCTCGTCGTGCTGCGCGGCGACTCCGGTTCGGGCAAGACGACGACGGCGACATCGCTGCGTCCGCTGCTCCGCGCCAAGACCGCGGTCATCCATCAGGACCATTTCAGGCGCACGCTTCTGGCAGGCGGTGAGAAGGCGTCTCGATCCGCCGACGCCGCTGCGCTCATCGACACCGTCGCCCGCCAATCGCTGGACCTGGGATACGACGTCATCCTCGACGGGATCCTCAACCTCCGGGATTATGCCGGGCGTTTGGAACAGCTGTGGAGGGACCACCGAGGCGTTACCCGCATCTACCAGTTCGACGTCGGATTCGACGAGACCGTCCGACGCCACGAGACACGAGAACTGCGCGACGCCTTCAGTCCAGAGCAGATGCGCGCGTGGCACGACGGCTGGCAGCCGCTCGAGTTCGTCGAGGAAGGCCGCATCGGCCCGGAGGAGACGCTCCCTACGATCCTCGCCCGCATCGTCGCAGACTTGTGCGAGGGCAGCTCCTCCCCAATCGCCGATTCTCGGAGGACGAAGGATCGATTCGCGGATTCGTAGATGCCACCGCCTGGCCGCGGCATCATGTACATCTCAGACTTCAAGATGTACAATTTGCCTATGTCCACGATCAGCGTCGCCGACGCGCGCAACAACCTCTCGACGGTCATCGCCCGCTCCCAGGAGGAGGCCGTGTTCATCGAGCGACGCGGTCAGCGTGCCGCAGTCGTGGTCAGCCCGGAGCAGTACGAGCGGATGATCGAGGCACTCGAAGATGCCGAAGACGTGGCCGCGTTCGACGAGGCGATGGCCGAAGAAGGCCCGGACATCCCCTGGGATCAGGTGAAGGCCGACCTGGGCTGGACGTGAGTTATCGGATCGAACTGCGCCCCGCTGCGGTTCGAGCATTGAAGAAAGTCGACCATCAGGATCGCGACCGGATCCGCGGTGCCATCGCCCTGCTCGGCGAGAACCCCCGCCCGCCGGGAGCGAAGGCGCTGCAGGGACGCGACGGACTCCGCGTCCGCGTCGGGAACTACCGCATCATCTACACGATCGACGACGACGTGCTCATCGTCGCGGTCGTCACACTGGGTCATCGGCGGGACGTCTACAAGCGCTGACCACCCTGCCCGGCACCAACCCGGAATGTTTCCGCGCATTTCGGCGGCCCTGGACCGCCCCGCGCCGTTCGCCTTTCATGGGGGCATGACCCGTCAGATCCGCTTCAACGCCTT
>NZ_JBLVOH010000192.1:4238-8380 GCF_053543675.1 Microbacterium umsixpiens | reverse complement strand
ACGGGGCGTCATGTAGGCCGGGAGGCCCGATCCGATCACCCGGGTCAGTTGACCTCGTCCGGGTGCGAGCCGACGCGGCCCGAGCCGTCGAGCGGGTCGAGGGCGTCGATCGCGGCGATCTCAGCATCGGTCAGCTCGAAGCCGAAGACGTCGAGGTTCTCGCGCAGACGCTCGGCGCGCACCGACTTCGGGAACACGATGATCCCCTTCTGCAGGTGCCAGCGCAGCACGGCCTGCGCAGGGGTGACCCCGTGCGCGGCCGCGGCATCTGCCACCGCCGGGGTGCCGAACAGGTCGTACTTGCCCTGCCCGAGCGGACCCCAGGCCTCGATCTTGATGCCGTGCTCGCCGGCCCAGGCGACCACGTCGCGCTGCTGGTAGGCCGGGTGCAGTTCGATCTGGTTCACGGCCGGCACCACGCCGGTCTCTTTCACCACGCGCTCGAGGTGCGGCACCAGGAAGTTCGAGACGCCGATGCTGCGGGTGAGACCCGCCTCACGCAGCTCGATGAGCTTCGTGAACGCGTGCAGGTAGTCGCCGATCGCGGGGGCCGGCCAGTGCACCAGGTACAGGTCGACCTTCTCGAGGCCGAGCTTGTCGAGGCTCTCGCCGATGGCCGCACGCGGCTCGTCGCCGTGGTGACGGTCATTCCAGAGCTTGGTCGTGATGAACAGCTCGTCGCGGGCGATGCCGGACGCGGCGATCGCGGCGCCGACGCCCTCTTCGTTGCCGTAGATGGCGGCGGTGTCGATGTGGCGGTAGCCGATCTCGAGCGCCTCGCTCACCGCGCGCTCGGTCTCTGCCGGCGGCACCTTGAAGACGCCGTAGCCGAGCTGCGGGATGGAGTTGCCGTCGTTCAGTTCGAGTGCAGGAATGCTCATCCCTCCAGCCTATGACCGGCATCCGACGTCGAGGCCGGGGATGAAGAAACAAGTGCCATCGCCGCCGCCCCGCGGCCGACGAGCCGTTCCAGCGGTCCTCGGCCGAAGAACATCGACCAGAGCGTCGTCACCACCAGCAGCCCGATGGCGGTCGAGGCCCAGAACTCGTTGCTGGAGAAGAAGCCCCCGGGCCCTCCGAACAGGACGATCGACAGCACGTGCGCACTGTATGCCGTCAGCGGCATGGAGCCCAGCGCGCCCAGCGGCAGCAGCACCCAGCGCAGCGGTCGGCTGAGCAGCAGGCACAGGGCGATGACGGTCAGCGCGAAGCCGCCGGAGCCGAGTACCTCGGCCGTGCCACCGCTGTGCGGCTCGACCGCGAACACCGCCGCGAGCACGGAGCCCAGCGGATCGGACGCTTCCAGCGCCTGCGGATACCCCTCCCACCCGTTCGGCATTGACACGTCGAAGGAGCTCTCGCTGAACGAGGAGCCGTCGACGAATGAGGAGCTGCTGTATTCGGCCGGTGTGCTGAGGCCCGCAGCCTGACCGATGCCGCCGAGGCCGTAGCCGACCACCGCGAGCACGATGCCGACCGCGAGCGCGATCACGGCGGTGCGCACACGCTCGACGTGCATCCGTCCCAGCGCCATGCCGCCGAGCACGAGGGCCAGCCACACCGTGATCGGGTAGGTGCCGTACAGCACGAAGCCGATCCCGGTGCCGAAGGGATGCAGCATCACGGCTCCGAGGAACGCCAGCAGCGCCGGGCCGAGCAGGGCGAGCGCTGCCGCGGCGAGCAGCAGCTGCCACGGGCGCCACCGGAGGAACGGGATCACCGCGACATAGAGGATGCCGTAGAGCGTGAGGATCACCGCGATCGGGGTGTTCAGCATCTCCAGCGCCAGTCCGATCAGGAAGATCACTGCCCCGCGCCCGACGAGGTTCAGGCGGATGCTCGGCAGGCGCTCGCGCTCCGGCAGCACGCTGCGTCCGGTCATCAGCGCGATGGACACTCCGGCGAGGAGCGCGAACAGGATCGACGAGCGCCCGTGCACGAGGTCGGTCCACGTCGCCGGGTCCATCCACTCGAACGCCTCGGTCTCGCCGATGTGCGCGCCCGCCATGCCGAGGATCGCCAGCCCGCGAGCGACATCCAGTCCGAGGATGCGCGGCGGGCGCCCGAACTCGCGGAACCAGCGGACGGGGGCGGCAGCGGTGATCACCAGATGATCGTAGGGGGCGAATCCCGTCATACGATGGAGGGCTATGTCCTCCCCCGTGATCTCCTACCCTCCGGAGCTGCCCGTCAGCGCTGCCCGGGTCGAGATCGGCGACGCCATCCGCGACCACCAGGTCGTGATCGTCGCGGGCGCCACCGGGTCGGGCAAGACCACCCAGCTGCCGAAGATCGCGCTCGAGCTCGGGCGGGAGCGCATCGCGCACACCCAACCGCGTCGCCTCGCCGCCCGGACGATCGCGGAGCGGGTCGCGGAAGAGCTCCAGGTCGAGCTCGGCACGCTCGTCGGCTACAAGGTGCGCTTCACCGACAAGGTGTCGGACGCCACGCGCATCGCGCTGATGACCGACGGCATCCTGCTCAACGAGATCCACCGCGACCGACTGCTCACCCGGTACGACACGATCATCATCGACGAGGCGCACGAACGCTCCCTCAACGTCGACTTCCTGCTCGGCTACCTGGCCCGCATCCTGCCGGAGCGCCCCGACCTCAAGGTGATCATCACCTCGGCGACCATCGACCCGGAGAGCTTCGCGAAGCACTTCGCCGCGGCGGATGGCACACCGGCGCCGATCATCGAGGTATCCGGTCGCACGTATCCGGTCGAGATCCGCTACCGCGGACAGGTCGAAGACGGGGACGACGAGGACGCACCGGCCGAGCCGGAGGACGAGGTCTCGGCCATCGTCGCCGCCCTGCGCGAGCTCGACCGCGAGGCGCCGGGCGATGTGCTCGTGTTCCTCCCCGGCGAGGCCGAGATCCGGGATGCGGCCGACGCCGTGCGCGGCGCCTACGCGAACGACCGCGCCCCCACCGAGGTGCTCCCCTTGTTCGGCCGGCTCTCCGCCGCCGACCAGCACCGCGTGTTCGAGCGCAGCAGGGTGGCGGGCGTCCGCCGCCGCGTCATCCTCGCCACGAACGTCGCCGAGACGAGCCTCACGGTGCCCGGCATCAAGTACGTCATCGACACTGGCACCGCGCGCATCTCGCGCTACAGCAACCGGTCCAAGGTGCAGCGTCTGCCGATCGAGGCGGTCTCGCAGGCCTCGGCGAACCAGCGATCCGGCCGCGCCGGCCGCACCAGCGACGGCATCGCGATCCGCCTCTACTCGGAAGAGGACTACGACCGGCGCCCGGAGTACACCGAGCCCGAGATCCTGCGCACCTCGCTCGCGTCCGTCATCCTGCAGATGCTCTCGCTCGGGTTCGGCGACATCACGGCCTTCCCGTTCCTCACGCCGCCCGACTCTCGCGGAGTGAAGGCGGCGTTCGACCTGCTCACCGAGCTCGGTGCGGTCGAGCCGTCCCGTCGCGACGGGTCGCCGCACCTGACCCGCATCGGTCGCGACATCGCACGCATGCCGATCGACCCGCGGTTCGCGCGGATGCTGATCGAGGCGGGGCGCGGGGGCTCGGCCGGCACCGTGACCCGCGATGTGCTCGCGATCGTCTCGGGCATGACGATCCAGGATGTGCGCGAGCGACCCGAGGAGCGCCGCGAGGAGGCCGACCGCCTGCACGCCCGGTTCGTCGACCCGACCAGTGACTTCCTGGCCCTGCTGAACCTCTGGAACCATCTGCGCGAACAGCAGCGTGAGCTCGGGTCGAGTGCGTTCCGTCGGCTGTGCCGCTCGGAGCATCTCAATTACGTGCGAGTGCGGGAGTGGTTCGACGTGCACCGTCAGCTGCGCACGCTCGTGAAGACGCCCGACCGCGCCGGCGACGACACCGGAACGAGCGACCCGGACGCCATCCACCGCGCCCTGCTGTCGGGACTCCTGTCGCAGATCGGCCTCCTCGACGAGCGCACCGCCCCGGCGGGCAAGGCGCACTCTCCCGCGAAGGAGCCGAAGGGCCGTCGCATCGCCGAGTACCGCGGCGCCCGTGGCATCCGCTTCTCGATCTTCCCCGGCTCGGGTCTACGGAAGAAGAGTCCTCGCGCGGTGATCGCGGCCGAGATCGTGGAGACCTCCCGCACGTTCGCGCGGACGGTCGCGGCGATCGACCCGGCGTGGGCC
>NZ_JBLVOH010000192.1:1361-4218 GCF_053543675.1 Microbacterium umsixpiens | reverse complement strand
GGCGTGGGCCGAACCGCTCGCCGGAGACCTCGCCAAGCGCCAGGTGACCGAGCCGCACTGGTCGAAGGATGCCGGCGCCGCCGTCGCGTTCGAGAAGGTGACGCTGTTCGGGCTCGAGATCATCCCGCGCCGCCGTGTGCAGTTCGCGCGCATCGACCGGGCCGCCTCGCGCGAGCTCTTCGTGCGCCATGCACTCGTCGAGGGCGAGTGGGATCCGACGCGGATCGACAAGCGGGTGAGCGCGTTCTGGCGCAGCAACGCAGAGCTGCGCAAGCGCCTCGAGAAGCTGGAGGAGCGCGAGCGCCGCCGCGACATCCTCGCCGGCGACGAGGCCGTGTTCCGGTTCTACGACGAGCGCATCCCCACCGACGTGTTCGACGTGCGGTCGTTCGAGAGCTGGTGGCGCGAGGCGATGGCCGCGACGCCGAAGCTGCTCGTGATGCGCGAGAGCGACCTGATCGACGACGAGGAGCGTGCCGACCAGCGCGAGTTCCCGACGCGGTGGACGCAGGGCGACCAGGTGCTCGGCCTCGCGTACCGGTTCGAGCCGGGTGCCGACGACGACGGTGTGAGCGTGGTCGTGCCGCTGCCGCTGCTCGCGCAGCTCGAGGACCGCGGCTTCGACTGGCAGGTTCCGGGCCTGCGCGCCGAGCTCGTCACCGGGCTGCTGCGCGCGCTGCCCAAGGCCATCCGCCGTCACGTCGTGCCCGCCGCGGACTGGGCCGAGAAGTTCGGTGCCGAGCTGGCCGAGCAGGGTCCGGAGTCGCACGGCGGCCTGCCGCCGCGCACGCTCAAGGAGGCACTGGCCCGGCTCATCCAGCCGCTCGCCAACCAGCTCGTCTCCGCCGCCGACTTCGACGACGAGCGCGTGCCGCCACACCTGCGCATGAACTTCCGCGCGGTCGACGAACGCGGCCGGGTGGTCGGCTCGGGTCGCGACCTGCGGGCGCTGCAGGCGCAGCTCTCCGACCGGGCGCGCAGCAGCGTGGCGCGATCGATCGCCGCGCCGCCGAAGTCCGGGCCCGTGAAGCCGGGGACTCTGAGCACGCCGAAGCGCCCGCAAGTGGAGCAGACCGGTCTGGTGGCGTGGACCTTCGGCGACCTGCCCGAGGTGCTCGACACCCGCGTCGCCGGCGGCGTCGTGCGCGGCTACCCGGCGATCGTCGACCAGGGCAAGACCGTGTCGGTGCGCGTCGAATCGACCCCGGATGCCGCGGCCGCCGCCACCCGCGACGGCGTGCTGCGGCTCGTGCTGCTGGGCGTCCCCTCCCCCTCGTCGTACGTGCAGGAGCACCTGACGAGCCAGGAGAAGCTCGCCCTCGCCGCCTCGCCGTACCAGTCCGCCGCCGCCCTCATCGAGGACTGCCGCGCGGCCGTCGCGCGGCAGGTCATCGAGCAGACGGCACCGGGCGGTATCGTGCGCAGTGAAGCCGACTTCGTCCGGGTGCGCGACGCCGTCTCGGGCGTGCTGGTCGATCAGCTCTTCGCGTGCGTCTCACTGGTGGCCCGCATCCTGACGAAGTCCCGCGATGTCGAACGCGGCATCAAGTCGCAGAACTCGCTCGCCCTGCTCGGCCCGCTGAACGACATCCGCACACAGCTGAGCGGCCTGCTGCATCCGGGCTTCGTCTCCGCGGCCGGAGTCGACCGTCTCGCACACTTCCCGCGCTACCTCGAAGGCATGCTCGACCGGCTGAAGACGCTCGGGAGCGAACCGGGCAAGGATCGTGCGCGCATGACCGAGTACGAACGGATGGCGAAGGCGTTCGAGGATGCGGGCGGCACCATCCCCCTTCCGTCCGACGCTCCCCCAGCACTCGTCGAGGTGCGCTGGCTGCTCGAGGAGTACCGCGTCAGCGTGTTCGCGCAGCGCCTCGGCACCGCGCAGCCGGTGTCGCCGCAGCGCATCATGAAGGTGCTGTCCGGACGCTGATCCGCGACGGCGGGCGTCAGCGCGGGTAGCCTGAATCCATGGCACGCGCGATCGTCTACACCGAGTTCGGCTCCCCCGATGTCCTGCATCTGATGGAGATCCCCGATCCCGTCGCGGCTCGCGGCGAGGTCGTGGTGCGCATCGAGGCGGCGGGGGCGAATCCCATCGACGCCAAGCTGCGCAGTGCCAAGCGTCCGTCTCCTCCGATCACCGAGCCGCGTCCGGTCGGCTTCGACGGGGCCGGCGTGGTCGAGCTGCTCGGCGAGGGTGTCGACGACTTCGCGGTCGGCGACCGGGTGGCGATCCGTGACGCGCACGGCACCTACGCCTCGGCGATCGCGATCGACACCGAGAAGCTCGCGAAGCTCCCCGACTCCGTCACGGCCGCCGAAGGGGCGGCCATCGGGATCCCCGCGGGCACCGCGTACCAGTCGCTGCGCTCGCTCGGGGTCGCGGAGGGCGACGTGCTGCTCGTGCACGGCGGCTCCGGCTCGGTCGGACAGGCCGCCGTGCAGTTCGCGGTGGCCTGGGGCGCGAGCGTGATCGCGACGGCGAGCCCCGCCCGCCACGACCAGCTGCGCGAACTCGGCGCGATCCCCGTGGCCTACGGCGAGGGCCTGCTCGACCGCGTGCGCGACGCCGCCCCCTCAGCCGTCACCGTGGCGCTGGACTGCGCCGGCACCGACGAGGCCATCGAGACCTCGCTCGCACTCGTCGCCGACCGCGACCGGATCGCCACCATCGTGCGCGGCCCGGATTCCGCGTCCTTCGGCATCCGTGCGTTCTCCGGCGGCTCCCCGGTGCCCCTGACCGACGAGGAGCTCGCCTGGCGCGCCGAGGCGCTCGCCGAGACGATCGCCCTCCTCGACGCCGGCGACTTCGTGATCGAGCTCGGCCCCCAGCTGCCGCTGACCGAGGCGGCGC
>NZ_JBLVOH010000192.1:0-1340 GCF_053543675.1 Microbacterium umsixpiens | reverse complement strand
CTCATGGAATCCGGCGCCGCCTCGGGCAAGATCATCCTGGTCCCCTGACGGCGAGGTGCCGTCAGAGCGGTCAGGCCGGAGCCACCGGCCGTCCGATCGACAGCATCAGCCGGTTCGCCCAGTTGAAGAACGCGGCGCCGTGGATGAGGTCCGAGATCTCCAGGTCGTCGAGTCCGGCGGCACGCAGCCGCACGATCTCGTCCTCGCCGAACGCGTTGGGCGTGTCGGTGAGGGCGACGGATGCCGCGACGACGGCGTTCCAGCGCTCGCCGAGGTCCGCATCCACGCCCTCGTCGAGCAGCAGGTCGACGTCGTCGGCGCGCTTGCTGTGGTGCGCGGCGAAGCGCGAGTGCACCGAGGCGCAGAACACGCAGCCGTTGCGGCGGGATGCCGCGGTCGCCGCGAGTTCCCGGTCAGCACGGGGCAGGCCCTCCGCGGCGTTGTAGAAGATGTCCTTGTCGACCCGGGTGCGGGCCTTCAGCACCTCGGGATCGCGGGCCAGCAGGCGGAAGTAGTCGTTCTTCGCGCGAGCCGCATCGACGAGGCCGTCGTAGTGGCGCTCGGTCAGCTCCGCCTCGGCGAGGGGCTCGAGGTGCGGGACCCATCCGACCTCGCCGCGGGTGAACGCGTGCGGGTGCGGGGCGTCGTCGTGCCGGAGCACGCTCTGTTCGGCGGTCATGCGGCCTCCTCCTCGGAGATCTCGGCGGTCAAGCCCGCAGCGGCGAGCACACGGAGCCCGGTGACGACGCGCTGCTGGAAGGCGAGGAACGACACCAGCTGCGACAGCGTCACGATGCCGTCCGCCGACCAGCCCGCGTCGAGCAGGCGACCGAGGTCGGCACCCGAGGCCTCGCGGGGGCGGAACACCAGGAGGTGCGTGTGGGCGAGAGCGGCGGCGAGGCGCTCACCCACCGCGGCGATGACAGTCTCGGACGGGACATAGCGCGCCCCGTCGGTGTTCTCGGCCTGCAGTCCGAGCTCGGTGTAGGTGCCGAAGGGTCCGGTGGTCGCCGCCCGGGCGGCCTCCGCGAGCACGACGGTGGCCCGCTGCGGGTCGGCCTCCTGCGCACGACCGGCGTAGAACTCGGCGGTCGGGTCGTCGGCTCCGGCGAGACCGGTGGCGAAGGCGGCCACGAGTTCGCGTTCGGCCTGCGAGATGTGCTCCGTGCTCACCGGCTGGAAGAGGGCGTCGAAGCTCGCCTGCAGCTGCTCCCTGGTCACCGGACGGCGACGGCGCAGCGCATCCAGCTCCGGCGTCACCTCCGCGATGCGGTCCACGATGTCGTCGGTCATGCGTTCTCCTTGAGGGTGAGGTTCTGGTCGGTACTGGTTCGGGGCGG
>NZ_JBLVOH010000191.1:1799-14219 GCF_053543675.1 Microbacterium umsixpiens | reverse complement strand
GCATGCCGCCCTGGATGGCCGACCCGTCGGGACGTCTCGGCGGACCCGCTCGCATGCGCCTGCTCGAGGCGCTGGCGGCGGCATCCGCTCCGCTCAGCGTCAGCGATCTCGGCATCGCGATCGGCGTCGATCAGCCGCGCGCCTCACGGCTCGTGCAACAGGCCGTCGATCACGGCTTCGTGCGCCGTGAGGCCGACCCCGACGACGCGCGACGCACCCGTATCGCTCTCACCGACGAGGGTCGCAGGCTCGCCCGCGGCATGCGCGGGGAGCGTCGCGAGATGCTCACGACCGCGCTCGCTTCCTTCACAGACGACGAGCGGGTCGAGCTCGCCCGGCTGCTGAACAAGCTCGCCGACAACTGGCAGCGCTGAACCGGCTGCGCCCTAGGCGCGCGCGAACTCGAGCGACGGCTCGTCGTCGACCGAGAGCGACAGCACGACGGTCTCGACGGCTTCGTGTGCCTCGATCCGCCGTTCGACGTCGCGCAGCCGGCGGGCCACATCGTGCTCGCGGGCGTCGCCGGCCAGGTCGATCTCGGCCACGATGAACAGCCGGTTCGGCCCGACGTACTCGATGTGCAGGTAGGTGACGCGCTCGATGTCGTCCAGCCCCAGCAGAGCGGTGCCGACGCGGGCCCGCAGCTTCGGCGCCGCCGTGGCGCCGACCAGGAACGCGATGTTCCGCCGGATCAGGATGATCGCGACGACGCCGAGCAGCACGCCGACCAGGATCGAGCCGATCGCATCCCACGCGGCCACGCCGGTGATCTGGTGCATCGCGATCGCGCCGGCCGCGATCGCCAAGCCGATGAGCGCGGCGGAGTCCTCGAAGAACACGGCCCGCAGCGTCGTGTCGCTCGTCTCCAGCACGAAGTCCCAGGTCGACGATCCGCGTTCCTTGGCCAGGCGCCGGGACCTCACCATCGCCTGTGTGAACGACGCGCCCTCCAGCACGAACGAGACGCCGAGCACGATGTACGCCACCATCGGGCTCTCCACGGGGCCCGTGTCGGACAGCTCCTGGATGCCGTGCATGATCGACACGATGGATCCGGCCGTGAAGATCCCGAACGCGGCGATGAGCGACCACACGAAGGCGTTGCGTCCGTAGCCGAGGGGGTGCCGCGCATCCTTGGTCTTCGCGCCGCGGCGGTCGGCGATGAGGAGGAACACCTCGTTGCCGGCATCCGCCCACGAGTGCGCCGCCTCGGCGACCATCGATGCCGACGAGGTGATGATCGCCGCGATCGTCTTCGCCACCGCGACGAGGATGTTGGCGAGGAAGGCGAGGATCACGGTCACGCGGTCAGGCTACTCCCGCCGCGGGTGTGCACGACTCAGCGCGGCGCCTTCACCGGGAGCAGCAGCAGGAAGCCGGCGATCAAGACGATCACGATGCCGAGGATGCCGTAGGCAGTCTGGCTCGTCAGCACGATCAGGAGCGTCCAGGCGCCGGAGGCCATCCAGCTCGCGGCGCGACCGGTCGTGGCGTAGAGGCCGAAGATCTCGCCCTCGCGGCCGGCGGGGGTGACCCGGGCGAGGAACGAGCGTGCCGCCGCCTGCGCCGGACCCACGAACGCGCACAGGACGAGGCCGCCGATCCAGAAGACCATCGACCCGGCGTCCCGCAGGAAGAAGACCGCGAGACCGGCGACGATCATCGAGCCGATCGAGGCGAGGATGATCCGCTTCGGGCCGAGGCGGTCGTCGAGCCGGCCGGCGGCGATCGTGGAGACGCCGGCGATCAGGTTCGCGACGATACCGAAGATGATGATGTCCTGCGCCTCGAAGTGGAACACGGCCGTGCCGATGATCGCTCCGAAGGCGAACACGCCGCCCAGCCCGTCGCGGAAGACGGCGCTCGCCAGCAGGTACCAGAAGGTGGGCCGGGTCTCCTCGTTGCGGTACAGCCCGGCGACGTCCTTCACCAGCAGCGGGTAGGAGGCGAAGAAACCGACCTTGCGCTCCGGGCGGCCGAGCGACGGCTCCGGCACGTTGAGGAAGATCGGGATGCTGAAGATGATCGCCCATACGGCGCATCCCACGGCGATCAGTCGATAGGCGAGGCCGTTGTCGGTCGACATGCCGAACCAGTCGAAGGTGTCGAGCACGACCACGATCACGAGGGCGATGATGCCGCCGAGGTAGCCGAAGCCCCACCCGAGGCCCGAGATGCGTCCGACGTTCTTCGGGTTCGCGATGCCGATGAGCATCGCGTTGGAGTTCACCGCGGCGATCTCCTGGAACACGGTCGCGGCCGAGATCAGGGCGACGCCCAGCCAGAACAGGCTCGGCGTCGGTTCGACGAACCACAGGCCCAGCATGCACAGGATCAGGGCTCCGGTGCCGATCCCGAGCCAGAGCTTCTGGCGCCCGGCGGCATCCGCCCGCTGGCCGAGCACCGGAGCGAGCAGCAGGATGCCGAACGCGGCGATGGTCGAGCCCAGCCCCAGCCCGGAGGCGAGGTCCGCCTCGGCGGCCAGTCGCACCTGGTCGTTCTTGTCGAGGGCTGCCACGTCCGCGGGGAGGAATCCCTCCCCGACGAGGTACAGCGCCGTGAACACGAACGTGAGGATGACGGTGTTGAAGGGCTGCGTCGCCCAGTCCCACAGCGCCCAGGAGTACACCTGCTTCTTGGGGGCCGGCGTCTCGCCGCGCAGGTCGAGTCCGACGACGGCCACGGCGCCGCTGTTGGCGGTCGCCACGGGCTCGGGGACGCCCTGGCGAGATTCGGGTTCGCTCATGGGGGAAGTCTGGCGGCCCACGGTGAACGCCCGGTGACGGCGCGCCGCACGCCGGATCGTGCGTGATCCTCGAACGGGTCAGAGCGCAGGGCCGCGCCGGATGCGGATCGGGCCGCGGGTCTCGTCGATGCGCACGCGCTCGCCCTTCTGCGTCACCACGATCTCGTCGCGGGCGGCGAGTTCCGCCGCGACGCGTCGGACGTCGTCCATGCGCGCGCGCCAGCCCTCGCCGCCGACCGCGCGCGCGACGTCGCTGGGGCAGATCGAGGAGTCCGACCGCTTGCGGGTGAGCGCTCGGATCGCCGCGGCGATGCGTTCGTCGAAGGCGTCGCCGGAGCGCGCCTCCCACCAGGGGGCGCCTCGTTCGCCGAGTGCGTTCTTGGCGTCCTGCACCCGGCGCCGGGCGTCGGGCTTCGACGCCTTCACCGCGCGCCGGGCCGCCATCAGCTCGTCGACCAGCTCCTGGCGCAGCGCATCGGGGATCGACGGATCGGATGCGCGCCACCGCCGTCCGTTCACGATGATGTGGTGGCCGTCGGGGGTGCGCTCCGGGCCGTCGTCCCGCTCGTGCGCCGCGTCCCGCTCGTGCTCCGCCATGCCGACAGTGTCTCGGGCCCGCAGCGACCGCTCCAGACCCTTGACGAGCGACGCTCACGCGTACGACGCGGCGAGCATCTCGGCGAACAGCTCCTCGGCGTCGCACTCGACGCGGTGCCGGGTGAACCAGTCGCAGATGTTCACGCAGTCGCGGTGCAGCAGATCGAGCCCCTGCGGGTTCGCGATGATGTCGACGATCTGCGGCAGGTCGATCACCCGCACCCGCCCCTCGTGCACGAGCAGGTTGTACGCGGAGAGGTCGCCGTGGGCGAAGCCGGCCGCGGCGAAGATCCGCATGAGATCGACCACCTGGACGTAGTACTCCTGCAGCTCGGCGCGGTCGCTGCGCACCTGGGCGAGTCGGGGCGCGGCCGTGCCGTCGGCATCGCCGAGGAACTCCATCAGCAGCTCGGTGCCGTTGACCTGCACGGGGTAGGGCACGGGGGCGCCGAGCTCCCACATCCGGCACAGCGCCTCGAACTCGGCGAACGACCACTGCGCCGCGGCGACCTCGCGGCCGTGATCCGACTTCCTCGCGAGGGCGCGGGTGTCGCGGGTGTTCCGGGTGCTGCGGCCCTCGGTGTAGACGGACGAGCGGTGGAAGCTGCGGTGCTCGGCGCTGCGGTAGCGCTTCGCCGCGAGCAGCGTGCGCTGGCTCGGGTCGTCCGGCACCGCGCGTTCGAGCAGGAACACGTCGGCCTCCTTGCCGGTCTTGAGGATGCCGCGTTCGGTGTCGAGTGCGCCCGCCGAGGTGACCACCCACGCGGGCCACGGCTGGGGGCCGCGCTCGGACGGGGTGATCGCGGGCCAGGTGGACCAGCGCTGCCCCTCGCCGGGATCGACGTCGGCGAAGGAGAGTTCGGTTTCGAGGGAGTCGAATGAGGAAGTGAAGTGATCAGACAAGGTGTGGCTCCGGGAGCAGGAGGCCACGCCAGGGTCAGGAGCGGGTGGCCTCGAAGGGAAGGTGGTCGGCGGTGAGCGCGACAAAGACCGTGTTCATGTCTTCAGCTCCTTCCGCTCGGGCTTCCCGGGCGCTTCCCGGTGCGTCGTCGAGCATAGGGCGTGCGTCGGTTCCGTGTCCAGGATTCCGGGACTCGGACGATCGGTCGGTAGCGGCGGACGCCTGATCGGGCGACGGCATCCGGATGCTGCGAGCGTGGAACCATGACCATCACAGCGCCCGTCCCCACCGTGCCGGCCTCGGCCGTCACCCGCATCCGCTACGGCGGACTGATCGTGCTGATGCTGATGGGATTCCTGCTGGTCACGGCGGAGTTCCTCCCCAACGGCGTGCTGACGGAGATGGCCGACGGCCTCGGCGTCACTCCCGGTCAGGCCGGGCAGACCGTCACTGTCACGGCCCTCGTCGGCCTCGTCGTCGCGCCGACGATCGGGCTCATCTTCCCGCGCCTCGACCGGCGGTCGCTGCTGGTGTGGATGGCGCTCGCCGCGGCGGTGTCGAACCTCATCGTGGCGATCTCGCCGAATCTGATCATCGTGCTGCTGGCGCGCTTCCTGCTGGGCGCCGCGATCAGCGCGTTCTGGGCGATGTCGATCACGGTCGCCGCCCGCCTCGCGGGGCCTGCGAACCTCGGTCGCGGCGTCATGTTCACCTCCGCCGGTGTCTCGCTGGCGACCGTGGCCGGCGTGCCGCTGGGCGTGATGCTGAGTGAGCTCGTCGACTGGCGGATGGTCTTCGCCATCGCGGGCGGGCTGATGGTGGTGCTCGCGGTCGTCCTGCGATTCGCACTGCCCTCGGTTCCGGCCGAGCGCGCGTCGAGCCTGCGCCTGCTCGTCGACACGCTGCGCCGGCCGGGCATCGGACTCGGCATGGTCGGGCACGTGCTCGTGGTTCTCGGGCACTTCCTCGCCTACACGTACGTGCGTCTCGCGCTAGAGCGCATCCCCGAGGTCGACGCCTCGACGATCGTGGTGCTGCTCGCGCTCTTCGGCGTCGGCGGCCTCCTCGGCAACATCACGATCGGGCTCGTCATCGACCGCACGTTCGCGTTCTTCGCGGTGTTCGCCCCGCTGGTGATCGCCGTGTCCGTGATCTCGATGATCCTGTTCTCCGGGTCGATCCTGGGTGTGGGCATCGTGGTGGTGGTGTGGGGCTTCTTCTTCTCGTCCTGGCTGATCGTCGCGAACACCTGGGTCGGACACCGGATGCCGGATCGGCTCGAAGCCGGCGGCAGCCTCGTGGTCGTGGGCTTCCAGGGGGCGATCACCCTCGCGGCCGGCGTCGGCGGGCTGCTCGTCGACACCCTGAACGTCGAGCTGGTCTACGTGCTCGGTGCGGCCGCGCTGCTCGCCGGTGCCGTGCTCTTCGGGGTGTCCAACCGGGTCAGCAGCCGCGCCTGACGAGGGTGCCCGTGACGGGTGGGGACGGGCGGGACGGCGTCAGGCGGAGACGGGGATCCGGTTGGCCATCCGCCACGACGTGGGGGTCAGCCCGGTGCGGCGGCGGAACGCCCGGCTGAACCCCTCGTCCGAGGCGTAGCCCAGCTCGCGGGAGATCTCCGAGACACTGCGTCCGGCCTCGAGCATCCGCTTGGCCGCATCCACCCGGACCTCGGTGACGTAGTCCGCGGGGGAGCGGCCGACGGCGTTGCGGAACCGCTCGGCAAACGTCGACCGCGACATGGCGCCGATGGCCGCGAGGCGTTCGACCGTCCAGTCGCGGCCGGGCTCCTCATGGATGGCGTCGACGACGCGGTCGAGGAACGGATCGTTCGACAGAGACGGCCAGCCAGCCGGTGCGCAGCCGTTCGCCGCCCAGGCGCGGATGACCGACAGCAGCACGGTCGTCGCCATCATGCGGCAGATGACCGGGTCGCCCGGACGGGCCGGGAGCACGGTGTGATCGACGAGGCCCATGTTCAGGGCCAGGGCGGCGGCGGCCGGCTCGACCGCGTCGAACCCGGTGACCGTGAGGAACGGCGGGAGCAGCGCGGGCAGCGGCGACGCCGCATCCGCGAGCACGATCTCGGCGATCATGATGCTCGTGTCGCCCCGGGCCTCGAGCGCGAACGGTGTGCGACCGAGGGTGAGGAACGCGTCGCCCGCGACTAGGAGGTCGCGGCGGCTGTTCGGGTCGAGGGTGAGGCGATGCGAGTCCGGGTCGACGTCGAGGCGGCAGCCGTCGCCGAGCGGCGGATGCCCGTGCACGCCGCCTTCGACGATGTACACGAGGGTGATGGCGCCGGTCGGGATCGGCAACAGTGTGCCGGAGGCGAGCGACATCCGACGGCCGACGCCGACGCGGAGGTCGACGGCGCCGAGCACCTGCGAGATCGCGTCTGCGTCCACTGTCACCATGCCTTCGGCAACGCCTCCGTCGCGTCCGCTATTCCGCATCCGACTTCTTCGAGGCGCGAAACAGGTCGCATCGCTCCGACGTTCTCAACCATTCGGTTGATTCGACGGCGATGACGGCCGGATACGGTGGGAGGACCCCCACCCGAGGAGTTCCGTGTTCCGCACCCCCGACCGCCTGTTCCGAGTTCTCGCGATCGCGGAGGCGATCACCTGGACGATCCTGATCGCCGCGATCATCGCCCGTGCCGTCGGCGCCCCCGGGGTCGTGGTGACCGTGGGCGGCGGCATCCATGGATTCGTGTTCCTGGCCTACGCGGCGACGGCCATCCTGGTCGCGCTGAACCAGCGCTGGCACCTCGGCGTCGGTGTGCTCGCGGTGGTCAGCGCCGTGATCCCGTACGCGACGATCCCGATGGAGATCTGGCTGCACCGCACCGGGCGCCTCGACGGTGCCTGGCGCCTGGAGGCCACGGATGACCCGCGGGATCGTCGCTGGTACGACCGGCTGATGCGGTGGTTCCTGCGGCGGCCGTGGGTGCTGGCGCTGCTGCTGGCCGTCGGCATCGTGGCGCTGTACGTCATCCTGCTGCTGGTCGGCCCTCCCGGCGGCAAGTGAGCCGCCCCGGAGTGAGCCCGGTCGGCGTGGCGATCAGGGCGTGACGACGACCGCGTTCGCGTCGGTGACGGCGTCCATGATCTTCTCCGCGTCGTTGGCCATGCAGTCGACGATCGTGTAGAGGCCGACTCCGGTCTGCGTGAACGCGCGGGCGGCCATGAGCCACGACCGAGAACCCTCCACCGCGCTGACCTGACGCATCTCGACGCCGCCGTTGCCGCCCGCCATGTAGCTGAACTCGCCGGTGGTGGCGACGGGGGTGATGTCGGCCGTCGGGGTCTCCAGCAGCACGCCGAGGATCGCATCGGACGACGCGCTGTCATCGCCGTCGACGACGGGCACATCGGTCATGTGACCCTGCCAGAACCGCACCGTGCAGGTGCCGTCTGCCGTGCCGTACGTCCAGCCGCCGTTGCCGTCGTCGGGCGAGATCGTCTCCCACTGCTCGTCGGCGATGAATCCGTCGCCCCACTCGATGTAGGTGTCGGGATCGAGGTCGAGGCCCTCCTCGAAGGTCAGCGTCGTGCTGGGGGTGCCGCCTTCCGGGGCGTCCGTCCCGTCGGTCTCCGCGCCGGGCGACGGCGCCGCAGAGGGATCTGCTGCGGGGATCTGCGCGTACAGGCATCCGCTCAGGGGCAGGATCGCGAGCGTCACGATGGCGGCGGCGGTGCCGAGGCGGCGGGTGGCGGAGGCGGTCCACATCATGCCCGTCAGCCTAGCCACTTCAGGCGCGTCGGACGGGCTGCTGCAGCTCGGTGACCCAGTCCGACTGGTCGTCCGACACGGCGCGGACGTAGAGCTCTCGGCACGGCCCGTCGTGCACCAGACCGCGGGCGAAGATCTCGGTGTGGATGCCGTGCCAGCTCTCGGCGATGCGGTCCATCGACCCGAGGTGGATGCCGCACACCGCTTCGTTCGCGGCCGGGAGTTCGATGATCTCGAACCCGTCGCGGGCGGGGCCGGAGTACGTGTACCCGACGACGACCTGCAGGCCGTCGTCGAGCGTCTGGTACTGGGCGATCGGAGTGGAGAGCGAGTGCTCGTCGCCGATGATCGCCGCCACGGCGTCGAACGACGGGCCCACGACGGCGGCGACGGACGACTGATCGGCGACGACGGTGCGGATGGCGGCGAGGCGGACGGCCGGGAGGGGCTTGTCGACGATCTCGATCGGGGACATGTGGTTCTCTTTCTCGATGAGGTGGAGGCGCCGCTCCACGTCGATGAGTCTCTCTGCGGCGACCCGGTGCTCCAGCTCGACCTCCGCGCGGCGGATCCGCAGCAGGGAGGCGATGCGATCGGCGTCGACTCCCCGGTCGAGGATCGCCGAGATGTCATCGAGTCCGAAGCCCAGCTGACGCAGGGCGACGATCCGATGCAGACGATCCAGTTGCGAGGGGTCGTAGGAGCGGTAGCCGCTGAACTCGTCCACGTGGGCGGGGACGAGCAGGCCGGCCGTGTCCCAATGCCGCAGCATGCGGTGGGTCACCTGGCCGATCTGCGCGAACGCTCCGATGGACAACATGTCTCTGTTCTCCCGTCTGCCACAGTGTCAGGGTCAAGTATCGCGTCCGGGATGTGTCGATCGATTTCGCGGCGGTGTGCGGGACCCCCGTGACCGCATATCGGTATTTCGTTTTGTGGGCCTGATCTGGCACTTTGAATGTCGGTGGCCCCTGATTGACTCGAGATATGGCAGCACTGGTGGATGCGACGGTCGAGCAGATGGCGACGCTCGCCGAGCTCACCGACATGCTCGTCGGGTTGGAGCGCACGATCAGCAGTCTGCAGGCCGCGCGTGATGGCGTGCTCGCGGTCGGTTCCCGGCTGGCGCTGCAGGTGGCCGACGAGGCGGAGCATCCGGATTTCGGCGATCTGACCACCCGCACGGTCGCGGCAGAGATGGCGGCGGCGCTCCGGGTGAGCGACCGCACGGTGCAGGCGCGGATGTCGGAGGCGGTGTGGCGGGTGGAGCGCTTCCCGCTGGTGTGGGCGGCTCAGGGGGCCGGGCGCATCAGTGCCGCACATGCGCGGGCGATCTGCGATGCGGCAGAGCATCTGGAAGACGCGGCCGATCGCGACGCATACTCCGCCGAGATGGTGCCGTTCGCCGAATCGGAATCGCCGAACCGGGTGTCGCGGCATGGTCGGCGAGTCGCGGAGCGGTTCCAGTCCCGGTCGGTCGACGAGCGGCACAAGGATGCGCGGGAGAAGCGGTCGGTGTGGGTGAAAGACGTCGGCGACGGCATGTCCCGGCTCGGGCTGCTCGGCCCCGCCGCGCTCGTGCACGGCGCATTCGAGCGACTGACGCAGATGGCGCAGGGCGTGCAGGAGTCGGAATCTCCGGAGCAGCGGCCTGCGTCTTCGGAGCGGGAGGACGTCGATCAGCGCACCATCGCGCAACTCCGCGCCGATCTCGCACTCGACCTGCTGCTCACCGGCGCTCCGGCGGGGCACGACACCCCCGATGGCCTCCTTGCCGCGATCCGCGGTTCGGTCTCGGTCACCGTTCCGGTCACGACCCTGATGGGGCACGGTACGACTCCGGCCGAACTCGACGGGCGTACCCCGATCGACACCGGCACGGCGAAAGCTCTTGCGGGTGCCGCGTCCGGGTGGGATCGGATCCTCACCCACCCGATCACGGGGGCGCTCCTCGCCGTCGATCGCTATCGGCCCGGCTCCGAACTGAAACGGCTTCTGCGCGCACGGGATCAACGTTGCCGATTCCCCACCTGCGGGTATGCGGCTCGCGACTGCGACATCGACCATCATCACGATGCCGCCCGCGGCGGGCCGACCGCCATGAGAAATCTGGGCCACCTCTGCCGCCGCCATCACGTGCTCAAACACCATTCGCCGTGGGTCGTCGAAGTGCTCGGCGACGGCGCCTATGCCTGGACGAGTCCGACGGGCAGGGTCTACGTCGATCGGGAGCAGCCTCAGAACACGGTCACCTTCGTGGAGGAGCACGCCCCGGCGCCCTTCTGATCGCAGGCCCCGAAGCGTCGACTCGAGGCGGTGCGCAGCGGGCTCCCCGACGCGTGTTCCGTAAAGTTGAGTCGACTCGTATCAAGTTGATTTGACACGGTCGATGCTCGAGCGTACAGTTGAGCCATCGCGACTCAGGTTTCCCTGATCGCCGCAGATTTCCGCACCACAACGAACATCCAGTTCACGAAACTTCCAACAAAGGAGAGAACACATGGCACGTGCTGTCGGTATCGACCTCGGAACCACCAACTCCGTCGTCAGCGTCCTCGAGGGTGGCGAGCCCAAGGTCATCGCCAACGCCGAGGGCTTCCGCACGACCCCCTCGGTCGTGGCCTTCACCAAAGACGGGGAGGTGCTCGTCGGTGAGACCGCGAAGCGCCAGGCCGTCACCAACGTCGACCGGACGATCGCTTCCGTCAAGCGCCACATGGGCACCGACTGGAGCTTCGACGTCGACGGCAAGAAGTGGACGCCGCAGGAGATCTCCGCGCGCATCCTCATGAAGCTCAAGCGCGACGCCGAGTCGTACCTGGGTGACACGGTGACCGACGCGGTCATCACGGTCCCCGCGTACTTCAACGACGCCGAGCGTCAGGCCACCAAGGAGGCCGGCGAGATCTCGGGCCTCAACGTCCTGCGCATCATCAACGAGCCGACCGCGGCCGCTCTGGCCTACGGCCTCGACAAGGGCAAGGAAGACGAACTCATCCTGGTCTTCGACCTGGGTGGTGGAACCTTCGACGTGTCGCTGCTCGAGGTGGGCAAGGACGACGACTTCTCCACGATCCAGGTGCGCTCGACCGCCGGTGACAATCGTCTCGGTGGAGACGACTGGGACCAGCGTCTCGTCGACTACCTGATCAAGCAGTTCAAGGAGACCACGGGCGTCGACGTCTCGGGTGACAAGATCGCCCTGCAGCGTCTCAAGGAAGCTGCCGAGCAGGCGAAGAAGGAGCTCTCCTCCTCGACCTCGACCAGCATCAACCTGCCGTACCTGTCGCTGACGGAGTCCGGCCCGGTGTCGCTTTCCGAGACCATCACCCGCGCGAAGTTCGAGGACCTCACGAAGGACCTGCTCGACCGCACCAAGAAGCCGTTCGAGGATGTCATCCGCGAAGCCGGCATCAAGGTCTCCGAGATCGACCACATCGTGCTCGTCGGTGGATCGACGCGTATGCCCGCGGTCGCCGAGCTCGTCAAGCGCGAGACCGGCAAGGACGCGAACAAGGGTGTCAACCCGGATGAGGTCGTCGCCGTCGGAGCCGCGCTCCAGGCCGGTGTCCTCAAGGGCGAGCGCAAGGACGTCCTCCTCATCGACGTCACGCCCCTGAGCCTCGGCATCGAGACCAAGGGCGGCATGATGACCAAGCTCATCGAGCGCAACACGGCCATCCCGACCAAGCGCAGCGAGACCTTCACCACGGCAGACGACAACCAGCCGTCCGTCGCGATCCAGGTCTTCCAGGGTGAGCGTGACTTCACGCGCGACAACAAGCCGCTCGGCACGTTCGAGCTGACGGGTATCGCTCCGGCTCCCCGTGGCATCCCGCAGATCGAGGTCACCTTCGACATCGACGCCAACGGCATCGTGCACGTGTCCGCCAAGGACAAGGGCACCGGCACCGAGAAGTCGATCGTCATCTCCGGCGGCTCCTCGCTGTCGAAGGAAGACATCGAGCGCATGGTGCGCGAGGCCGAGGAGCACGCGGCCGAGGACAAGGCGCGCCGCGAGGCCGCCGAGGTCCGCAACCAGGCCGAGACGCTCGCGTACTCGATCGACAAGCTGATCACCGAGAACGACGACAAGCTGCCCGAAGACGTGAAGACCGAGGTCAAGGCCGACGTCGACGCGCTCAAGACGGCGCTGGCCGGCGAAGACGACGAGGCCGTGAAGACCGCGTTCGACAAGCTGAACCAGTCCCAGTCCAAGCTCGGCGAGGCCATCTACGCCTCCTCGCAGGCGGATGCCGCAGCCGGCGCTTCGGCTGAGGGCGAGGCCCCGGCCGGTGACGCTCCCTCCTCCGAGGAAGACGTCATCGACGCCGAGGTCGTCGACGACGAGGACGAGAAGAAGTAATCATGACGGACAAGAACTTCGACGAGAACCAGTTTCCTGAGTCCGCCGAAGGTCGCAGCGAGGGGTCAGATG
>NZ_JBLVOH010000191.1:1371-1779 GCF_053543675.1 Microbacterium umsixpiens | reverse complement strand
ATCCGGCCCCGCGCCGCACCACCCGGACTCCCGCGAGGCGGCAGCCGCCGAGGGATCGGACGAGACCCCGCTCGACGGCGCCGCGACTCCTGAGCCTGCCGACGACCTCACCGTCGACGACATCCTCGGAGCGACGCAGACCGGCGAGGCCGCGGCAGAAGACGCCGTGCTCGCCGACCTCGAGTCGACCCTGCTGAACGACCTCAAGCGCCTGCAGGCCGAATACGCCAACTACCGTCGCCGCACCGAGGAGCAGCGCCAGGTCGAGATCGAGCGGGCGAAGGGCGAGGCCGCCAAGGGCCTGGTCCCCGTGCTCGATGATCTCGATCGCGCCGCTCAGCACGGCGACCTCATCGACGGCACCCCGTTCGCCGTGATCGCCGACAAGGTGCGCACGGTCGTGGGGCG
>NZ_JBLVOH010000191.1:0-1351 GCF_053543675.1 Microbacterium umsixpiens | reverse complement strand
GGCGTGGAGCGGCTCGGAGTGGTCGCGTACGGCGAGAAGGGCGAGGAATTCGACCCGCAGCGCCACGAGGCCATCTTCCAGCAGCCGACTCCCGGCGTGGAGAAGACCACGATCCTCGAGGTCGTCGAGGTGGGCTACCGCCTCGGAGACGTCGAGCTGCGCCCCGCGAAGGTCGTCGTCGCTGTCCCTGCGGAGTAGGTGATCGATGGCCAGCCAGGATTGGTTCGACAAGGACTTCTACAAGACCCTCGGGGTCTCCAAGGACGTCAGTGATGCGGATCTGAAGAAGACGTATCGCAAGCTCGCGCGGAAGTACCACCCGGACTCCAATCAGGGTGATGCCAAAGCAGAGGCGAAGTTCAAGGAGATCAGCGAGGCCTACTCGGTGCTCTCCGACGCCGAACAGCGCAAGGAATACGACGAGATCCGCGCCATGGGCTCGGGCGCTCGCTTCACCGCGAGCGGTCAGGGCGCCGGCGGCTTCGAAGACGTGTTCAGCCGGTTCGGTCAGCAGGGCCGAGGGCAGACCGCCGACTTCGAGGACATCTTCGCGATGTTCAACCAGGGTCAGGGCGCGAGCTTCGGCAACGGGCGCTTCGGGCAGCCGAGCGGCGGCTACCGCGGTTACGGCGGCCCGCAGCGCGGCGCCGACGTCACCGCGCGCACCACGCTCGACTTCGTCACCGCCGTACAGGGGGAGACCATCTCCCTGCAGGGCGAAGACGGCAAGCCGTTCAAGGTGAAGATCCCCGCGGGCGTCGCCGACGGGCAGAAGATCCGTCTGCGCGGCCGTGGCCGACCCTCGCCTGACGGTGGGGAGAACGGCGACATCGTGGTGCAGATCGCGGTGCGTCCGCACCCGGTCTTCACCCGCGACGGGCTCAACCTGCGCGTCGTGGTCCCCGTGACGTTCACCGAGGCGACCCTCGGGGCGACGATCGAGGTTCCGACGCTCGGCGGCGATGTGGTCAAGCTCCGGGTCGCACCCGGCACCCCCTCCGGGCGGGTGCTGCGCGTGAAGGGCCGCGGAGTCGCGACATCGAAGGGGACGGGCGACCTGCTCGCCGAGCTCCAGGTCGCGGTGCCCACGCACCTCGACGACGCCGCACGTGAGGCGCTGCAGAAGTTCCAGGAGCTCGAGCCCGAGGAGAACCCGCGCGCCGAGCTGATGGCCAAGGCGCGGCGATGACCGATCGTCGAAGCGGGCACCGGGGGCGGAGGCGTTCATGATGAATGCTGACACCCCGGTGTTCGCGATCGCGGCCGCCGCGGAGCTCTCCGGCCTCCACCCGCAGACGCTGCGGCAGTACGACCGCATCGGGCTCGTGGTCCCCGGCCGTACCTCGGGCGG
>NZ_JBLVOH010000190.1:1386-1970 GCF_053543675.1 Microbacterium umsixpiens | reverse complement strand
CGCGACCGCCGAGGCCGTCGATCTCGAACAGCACCGAGATGCCGACGACGTGGCTGCCGAGGCGCTCGACGAGTTCCCGTCCGGCGGCGAGGGTACCGCCCGTGGCCAGCACATCATCGATGAGCAGCACCCGGGAACCGGCGGGCAGGTCGTCGTGCATCTCGATCGTTGCGGTGCCGTACTCGAGGGCGTAGTCGACGGATGCCGCGGGGCGAGGCAGCTTGCCGGCCTTGCGGATCGGGATGAGGCCGACGCCCGCGGCGATCGCGGCGGCGCTGGCGAGGATGAAGCCGCGCGCCTCGATGCCGGCGATCACGTCGAACTGGCCGGCGAAGGGCTCGATGATCGCCTCGGTCGTGACCCGCAGGGCCTCGGCGTCGGCGAGGAGCGGCGTGATGTCGCGGAAGATGATGCCCGGCTGCGGATAGTCCGGCACGTTGCGGATCAGGGTTTCGGCGCGGACGAGGGCAGGAGACAGGGCGGCTTCGGGCACCGAGCAAGGGTACCTCTCCCGTTGGAGCGGGCGTCACAGTTGGGCACGGCTTGACACCGTGGGAGCGCTCCCATAGAGTGACTGCTCAGTT
>NZ_JBLVOH010000190.1:0-1366 GCF_053543675.1 Microbacterium umsixpiens | reverse complement strand
GAAAGCAGCAAGACCGCACGACCCCCACCACAAAGGAGTGAACCGTGAACACACGTGCCCGCCACCGGATCCTCGCGATTGCCGCCGTGGCATCCGTCTCCGCCCTCGCCCTCGCCGGTTGCGCCGGCAATGCCGACGGCGCCCCCGAAGGCAGTGCCGACGAGGATGTCACGCTGACCGTCACCACGTTCGGCACCTTCGGCTACGACGACCTCTACAAGGAGTACGAGAAGGCGCACCCGAACGTGAAGATCGAGGCGACCAACATCGACACCGGTGGCAACGCCCGCACCGATGCCTTCACCAAGATCGCCGCCGGCTCCGGCCTCAGCGACGTCGTCGCGATCGAAGAGGGCTGGCTCGGCGCCATCATGGACGTCTCCGACACCTTCGTCGACCTCCGCGACTACGGCATCGAAGACCGCAAGGCCGACTGGGTCGACTGGAAGTACGGTCAGGCGACGGATGCCGAAGGCCGCGTCATCGGCTACGGCACCGACATCGGCCCGAGCGGCATCTGCTACAACGGTGCCGCATTCGAGGCCGCCGGTCTGCCGAGCGACCGCGAATCCGTCGCCGAGCTGCTCAACGGCGACTGGGAGAACTACTTCAAGGTCGGTGCCGACTACACGGCCAAGACCGGCAAGGCCTGGTACGACCACTCCGGCTTCGTCTGGAACGCCATGGTCAACCAGCTCGATGAGGGCTACTACACGACCGACGGCAAGCTGAACGTCGAGGACAACGCCGAGCTCAAGGAGCGCTTCGAGCTGCTGGGTGCGGCCACCGAGGGCGGCCAGTCGGCTGCACAGACGGCCTGGGACTGGAACGGCGGCAAGTCGTTCGTCGACGGCACCTTCGCGACCTTCGTGTGCCCGGGCTGGATGCTCGGTGTCGTGCAGGGTCAGGTCGAGGCCGGCGGCGGCGACGCCTCCACCGGCTGGGACTTCGCCGACGTGTTCCCCGGCGGTGCGGCCAACTGGGGTGGCGCCTTCCTGTCGATCCCGGAGTCCTCGCAGCACAAGGAGGCGGCCGCTGAGCTCGCCGACTGGCTGACGCAGCCCGAGCAGCAGGTGAAGCAGTCCGCCGCCGCAGGTAACTTCCCCTCGACGATCAAGGCGCAGGAGACCCTCGCCGCCGACGCGACGCCGAACGAGTTCTTCAACGATGCTCCGACCGGTGCCATCCTCGCGGAGCGCGCCAAGGGAGTCGTCGCCCAGTTCAAGGGCGCCGATGACTCGGTGATCCAGGAGAACGTGTTCGGCCCGGCCCTCAGCAGCCTCGACCGTGGTGAGACCGACACGCAGGGTTCCTGGGACCAGGCGATCAAGCTCCTGAACGAGCTCGTCGACTGATACCCAGCGGA
>NZ_JBLVOH010000189.1:1397-1979 GCF_053543675.1 Microbacterium umsixpiens | reverse complement strand
GGGCGGCGGCGGTCCGCCGCCGCCTCGGGCAGCGGCGCGACCTCCTGCAGGTTGCGCAGCCCGTCGCGCAGGACCAGGAACATCGCGACCAGGCTGATCAACCGCGCGAGGATCCCGATCGGAAGGACGAGGAACCCGAGGGTGGCGGAGTACGCGCCGATGAACCCGGCGACCTCGGTGATCACGTAGTGCACCAGCACGCCGGCCAGATACCACGCCATGAGCGCGGGCCAGTGTCGCCACAGCACGCGCCCGGTGGTCTTCAGGATCGCCAGCACACGGTCAATATATCGTTGCCGCCGACGGGAGCTGCGGACGGGGTCAGCCCCAGACGCTCGGCGCCTTCACCCGCACGGGCGGGAGGGCGGATGCCGCGGCCCAGTCGTGCACCCACGCGTCGATCTCCGGCACACCCTCGGGCTTGCCGACCGCGGCGAACAGCTCCTCGTTGCTGACCGTGCCGCCGGTGCGACGCAGCATCCGCGCCCGCACGATCGCCCGGGCGTAGACCTCGCCGTCGACCACGGCGCGGTGCTCCAGGAACAGCGCCTTCTCGTCGTGCCCGATGAACCGCGACTGCAC
>NZ_JBLVOH010000189.1:0-1377 GCF_053543675.1 Microbacterium umsixpiens | reverse complement strand
CTGCACCTCGAACCGCTGCCACAGCTGCAGCGACTTGCGGAACGTGATCGTCTCGCTCGAGACGACCGCGTACCACCCCTGAGCCTTCATGGCATCGAACAGTCCGGTGCGGATGAGCTGGTCCCAGCGTCCGAGGTCGAACAGCGACAGGTAGCGACCGTTGTTCATGTGCCGCAGGATGTCGAGGTCGGTCGGCAGAGTGGTGATGGTGATGCTGCCCACCGCCGTCGGGTCGAGGGTCTTCCCCCGACGCACGCGGCGTCGGGCGCCGAGGATCACCAGGAGGGTCCGCCAGATCACGTTCACGAGGATCGATCGTAGCCAGGCGTGCACGATTCGCGAACATCGTTGTACGAACCCTCCAGGCCGGCACGCCGAGCGTCATCGAACATCCACTCGATTTCTCCTTCGCGGACGCCGCGCGTAGAGTCACGATCATGAGCGCCGAAGCCCAGCCTGAAGTCATCGTCCGCCCGGTCCGTGATGTGGATGCGGAAGCCCTCGGTCGCGTGCACGCCCAGTGCTGGCATGAGACCTACGACCACCTGATCAGCAAGGCTGCGCTCGAGAAGGTCTCACCCCGGCGCATGGCCGAGCTGTGGACGCACTGGGCCTCGCAGGGTCCCGAGTTCAAGATGAACGCCGCGCTCGTCGACGGCGAGATCGTCGGGTTCGTCGGCTCCGGCCCCGCCCGCGACAAGGATGCTCCGGCGTTCCGCGAGCTGTACTTCATCTACCTGCTCGACGCGCTGCACGGCACCGGCATCGGCCAGAAGCTGTTCGACGCCGCGGTCGAGACCGACGAGCCCCTGTACCTGTGGGTCGCCGAGGACAACCCCCGCGCGCACCGCTTCTACACGCGCAACGGGTTCACGCTCGACGGCGCGACGCACACCGAGCCGTTCCTCGGCGAGACGCTGACCGAAGTCCGCTTCGTCCGTCCCTGACGAATCCGGGCACCGTGCACCGGAGCGGGTGACGGCCATGACCGCCTCCACCCTGGTCGGGCTCACCGGCGGCATCGCCGCGGGTAAAAGTACGGTCGCACGCGCACTCGCGACCCACGGCGCCCGCATCGTGGACGGCGATGCCGCCGCACGCGACATCGTCGACCCGCGGACACCCGGCGGGGCGGCGCTCCTGCCCCGCATCGCCGCGCTGCTGGGCGACGAGGTGCTCGCCCCGGATGGGGCGCTCGACCGGGCGGCCGTGGCGGCACGGGTGTTCGGCGACGACGCACTGCTGCGTCAGTACAACGCGCTGCTGCGCCCGGCGATCCTCGACGAGGTGGCCCGGCGCATCGCGGAGGCCCGGCGCGATCCCGGAGTCGTCGTGCACGAAATCCCGCTGCTCAACCGCACCACCGCACCGTTGCCC
>NZ_JBLVOH010000188.1:0-1451 GCF_053543675.1 Microbacterium umsixpiens | reverse complement strand
GACTTCGCTCTCGCCCCCTCTGTCGTGCGGTCCGCAGCGTTGACACCCGAAGGGATGCCCTCCAATGAGGAGCGTGGAATCGGCATGCTGAGGAACGCAAGATATTGGCTGTTGTTCCGGGCCAGGCTTCGCCGCGCTCATCCGCAGCTTCAGTCCTGGAACGTTGCCCGCGCCGCCACACCCCGACCTCTACGTGAGCGGGAAGCTGCCGATGTCCGCCGAATGGGGGACAGACGAGGGCTTGTGTAGCGGAGTAGCGTTATACCCGTTACGTGCTAGCAGTGGATTTGCCAGCGTGTAAATCAACTGGGTGATCGCTGGAGCATTCATCATGAGGCGGCTCACCTATTTCTTAGGAGGAAGCCAAATGAGAAAAGTACTGGCCACGAGTTGCAGTTGGGGCGCCAAGGCTGCGGGGAGTGCGATGCTCGCGATCGCACTCGTCGCGACGGGGGGTCTGTCGGCACAGGCAGCAACGGGGGCCGCGACCGAGGAGGATCCCTTCGACTCGGCTCAGCAGGCTCTAGGCTTATCTGCGACGGATGCGCCAGACCAGGCGCAGGGCGTGACGACGGAAGTCATCGAAGGAGGCGCTGTCGTCTCTCTCGGAGAATTCGATTTGAAGATCAGTGCTGCAGAATTGAATACGTCAACCACTGTGCTGGAGGACGGAGTGCGAGTCATGAGCCTGCTGGATCCAGGAGAAACTTCCACTGACTTTGCAATCGAATTGCCTGAGGGGGCAGAGCTGTCGGCTAGCAACGAAGGGTTCGACGTGATCGTCGATGTCGATGGAATCACCATTACGGTGGGGAGGATCGCTGCCCCTTGGGCCGTTGACGCGGAGGGTAAAGAACTACCGACGTCTTACTCTTTCGATGGCGACATGATTACTCAGCACGTGGATACCCGGGAAGCGACCTATCCCGTGGTCGCAGACCCAGCAGTCACCGTCGGCTGGGGCGCGGACGGGCCTGGCGTTTACTGGAATATGTACGGCTACCAGGCCCAGGCCATTGCGGCGGCATCCGTGGCAACTGTAGGCGTGGCGCTCGCTGGAGGTTGCGGTGGTGCCAGCAAGATTCCGGGCGTGGGCAGCTGGATCGGAACGCTCTGCGGTTTCATCGGCGCTCCGACTCTCGCCAACGTCTGGTCCGGTGTCCGAAGCGCGATCAAGGGCACTTCACTCGCAAGCAGTTCCTGCTACTCGATGCGAATCCCAGTCGGTTCGGGGCTCCATAAGGTCGCGAAGTCGAACTGTGCCTAAACCTACATTCCTGGGTGGGTGGTGGCCCGCTCTCCTGTTCTTTGCTTCACTCCTCGTGGCCGTGACCACCCACATCGATCCGTGGATCATCGGCATCTGCACGGGGTCGCTCATCCTGATCGGCTTCGGTATCGAGTGGTGGGTGCAGCGATCTCGCGGACAGAAACCGCAATGAGAGGGGGGG
>NZ_JBLVOH010000187.1:0-1475 GCF_053543675.1 Microbacterium umsixpiens | reverse complement strand
GGCCGGTGTCGCCGGCATCATGTCGGTCGGCAGCGTCATGACCGTCGATATCTCCCGCACCGGGTACCAGCTGGAGCTCGATGCCATCCTCGCCGTCGTCATCGGCGGGGCATCGCTCGCCGGGGGCAAGTTCTCGCTGAGCGGCGCCTTCGTCGGAGCGCTGTTGATCGCGACGCTCGACAAGACCGTCCTCTACCTCGGCATCTCGTCATCGGCCACGCCGGCATTCAAGGCGATCGTGATCGTCGCCCTGTGCCTGCTGCAGTCCGAGCGCATGCGCAGCTGGTTCCGCAGAAGACGCCGTTCCGCACCGGTCGAACCGGTCGCGCAGAAAGAGGAGGTGGCCGCATGAGCGTGGCGACGGCGGCTCCCGCCCTGAACGAGACCGAGACGCTCCTCGACCGGATGCGACGCGTGGTCACGGCGAACCCGTCGGTGCTGCCGACCATCGCCTCGGTGGTCATCTTCGTCGGCATGGTCGTGTTCGGCGAGATCGCCTACGGCCGCATCGTGCAGGCCAACACGCTGTCGAACCTGCTCATCAACAACGCTCACCTGATCGTGCTGGCGGTCGCGCTGACCTTCGTCATCCTCACCGGTGGCATCGACCTGTCGGTCGGGTCGATCATCGCGCTGTCCTCGGTGGCCGGGGTGATGCTCTCGAACGCCGGCTGGAACGCGCTCGCCGTGATCGTCGCCATGATCGGGATCGGAGCGCTGTTCGGCGTGGTGTCCGGCATCCTGATCCGGTACTTCAACGTGCAGCCGTTCATCGCGACGCTGGCGATGATGTTCCTCGGACGCGGGCTCGCCTCGCTGCTGAGCACCAAGCCCGAGAGACTCGGCGAGGAGTCGCCCATCCGCTGGATCGGCGTGCAGCTCAAGGTGGTCGACGGGCCGAAGGTGAACGACCTGGTCATCACCCCGGCGGTGCTCATCGCGGTGCTCGTCGTCGCGGTGGCGTTCTTCGTGCTGCACCGCACCCGCACCGGCCGCACGGTCTACGCGATCGGGGGTTCCGAGAGCTCGGCGCTCCTGATGGGGCTGCCGGTGCATCGGACCAAGGTGCTGGTCTACGTGATCAGCGGTTCGCTCGCCGGCCTCGCCGCCGTGCTCTACACCGCCCGGCTCGGCACGGCCCAGAACATCACCGGCATCGGGTGGGAGCTCGACGCGATCGCGGCGGCCGTGATCGGCGGCACCGTGCTGACCGGGGCCTACGGCTACGTGCTCGGGTCGGTCGTCGGTGCGCTGGTGCTCGGGCTGATGAACGTGCTGATCACCCGCGACGGCGGCATCCCTCCGGAGATGACGACCATCATCACCGGCGGCATCCTGTTGGTCTTCGTGCTGCTGCAGCGGGCGGTCACCCGGAAACGGGAGTAGCCCCGGGGGTCAGGCCGTCGGGATCCAGACCCGCATCGTCGACGGACCGCGCTGAGCCCAGTCGTGGTACGGGACGAGTAGCGCGTCCG
>NZ_JBLVOH010000186.1:0-1493 GCF_053543675.1 Microbacterium umsixpiens | reverse complement strand
CCTGTGGCACAAGAGACGGCGTGGCTCCGTTTACGTGGCGATCCCCCAGGCTCGCCGGACAGGCAATCTGAATAAAGTGACAACTTTCGCCGATCTCGGCATCGATCAGGACATCGTCGACGCGCTCGCCGCCAAGGGCATCGTCGACGCGTTCCCGATCCAGGAGCAGACCATCCCCCTCGGCCTTCCCGGCCAGGACATCATCGGCCAGGCGAAGACCGGAACGGGAAAGACCTTCGGGTTCGGCATCCCTGTGGTCCAGCGCCTCGGCAAGGACCCGGAGCACGGCGTCAAGGCGCTCATCGTGGTGCCGACCCGCGAGCTCGCGGTGCAGGTCTACGAAGACATCGACCTGCTCACCAGCAACCGTTCCACCAGCGTCGTCGCCATCTACGGCGGCAAGGCGTACGAGGGACAGATCGACCAGCTCAAGGCCGGCGCGCAGATCGTGGTCGGCACCCCCGGTCGCCTCATCGACCTCGCGGGCCAGCGTCTGCTCGACCTCTCGAACGCGACCGAGGTCGTGCTCGACGAGGCCGACAAGATGCTCGACCTCGGCTTCCTCGCCGACATCGAGAAGATCTTCCAGAAGGTCCCGGCGGTCCGCCACACGCAGCTGTTCTCGGCGACCATGCCCGGCCCGATCGTGGCACTCGCCCGCCGCTTCATGTCGAACCCGATCCACATCCGCGCGAACGACCCCGACGAGGGCCTGACGCAGGCGAACATCAAGCACCTCGTCTACCGCGCGCATTCGATGGACAAGGACGAGATCATCGCCCGCATCCTGCAGGCCGAGGGCCGCGGCAAGACCGTGATCTTCACGCGCACCAAGCGTGCGGCACAGCGCCTCGTCGACGAACTGGGCGACCGCGGCTTCAACGTCGGCGGCGTGCACGGCGACATGGGCCAGGATCAGCGCGAGCGCTCGATGGCCGCGTTCAAGGCCGGCAAGCGCGACGTGCTCGTCGCGACCGACGTCGCCGCCCGCGGTATCGACGTCGATGACGTGACCCACGTGATCAACCACACCATCCCGGACGAGGACAAGACGTACCTCCACCGCGCGGGCCGCACCGGCCGCGCGGGCAAGACCGGTATCGCGGTCACGTTCGTCGACTGGGAGGACCTGCACAAGTGGGCCCTCATCAACCGCGCCCTCGAGTTCGGCCAGCCGGAACCGATCGAGACCTACTCGTCGAGTCCGCACCTGTTCGAGGACCTCGACATCCCACAGGGCACCAAGGGCCGTCTCGTTTCGGCTCCGAAGACCGAGTCGGTCAAGACAGAGCGCACGCGCCGTCCCGAGCGGGCTGCGGATGCCGCGGCTGAAGGCACCGACGAGGGTGGCACGCGCCGCCGTCGCCGCCGCCGCAACAGCACCACCCCGGTCGGTTCGACGTTCACCGAAGGCGCCGCCGAGCCCACGTCGGGAGAGGGCCAGTCCGCGCCGGCGGCCGAACGTGGCGCCGAGGGCGCCGGCACGCACGATG
>NZ_JBLVOH010000185.1:1517-11889 GCF_053543675.1 Microbacterium umsixpiens | reverse complement strand
CCCCCGAGCCAGGCCCCGAGGCGCCGCGGTCCGGAGCTCGCGGAGTTGACGACGACGAGCACGCGCGGGCTCACAGCGCTCCCTCCCGCGTCGACACATCGACGGCGGGCACCAGCGCGGCGGTCGCGGGCGGTGCGGCCCGCCCTGCCAGGAAGGACTCGTGATCGCGATCGGAAGCCTCCAGGACCCGGAGCACATTCTCGTGCGCGAGGCCGGCGAGTTCGGCCTCCGACCATCCCCGCGCTCGCAGCTCTGCGAACAGCACCGGGTAGCCGGAGACGTCGGCGAGTCCGTCCGGCATCGCATCGGTGCCGTCGTAGTCCGCGCCGATGCCGACGGCGTGTGGTCCCGCGACCCGTCGGATGTGGTCGAGGTGATCGGCGACGTCGCGGACGCTCACGGCCGGCGCCTCGCCCTCGCCTCCGGCCTCCCACCAGTCGCGGCGGGCCTGCGAGACGAACGTGGGTACGAAAGCGACCATCACCACTCCGCCCTGGGCACCGATCGCGGCGAGCACGTCGTCAGGGACGTTGCGCGGGTGATCGCAGAGGGCGAGAGCACCGGAGTGGCTCACCATCACGGGGCGGGTGGTCTCCTCGAGGGCGTGACGCATCGTCGTCGGGGCCACGTGGGAGAGATCGACGAGGACCCCGATGCGGTTCATCTCGCGCACCACCTCGCGGCCCCACGCACTGAGACCCCCGTGATGCGCGTCGTCGGTCGCGGAGTCGGCCCAGGTGGTCGTCCGCGACCAGGTGAGCGTCATGTACCGCGCGCCCAGACGGGCGTACTGGCGCAGCACCGCGAGCGAACCGCCGAGCTGGCTGCCGCCTTCGATGCCGATGAGCGAGGCGATCCGCCCTTCCGCCATCGCCTGGCGCACATCCGCTGCGGTCCGCGCGAAGGCGAGGCGCTCGGGGTGCGCGTCGACCAGACGGTGCACGAAGTCGATCTGCTCCAGCGTTCCGACGACCTGCTCGGCGCCCTGCAGCACCGGATCGACCCATACTGACCAGAACTGTCCGGCCACCCCGCCGATCGCGAGCCGGGGAAGATCGGTCTGCGTCGACGGCACGCCGTCCGCGAGTTCCTCCACCCCGTACCCGAGCAGGGTCCTGCTCGCCCACGCCAGGTCGTTGTGTCCGTCGATCACACTGTCGAGCATCCGCTGTGCACCTCTCTCAGTCCTCGCGCGCGTCCAGCGCCGCGTTCATCCGCGCGGTCAGGTCATGGTCGATGAACCGCTCCGCACCGTCGACCTGCCCCACCGGCACCGCGCCGCGCGTGCTGGAGCACAACCACAGCGCATCCGCCCGATCCAGATCGTCGCGCATGAGCACCCCGATCCTCGTCGGGACGTCGGTGATTCCCGAGAATGCATCGGCCTGGGTCGTTCCGGGGAGGACGCCGAGCTCGGCGGGTGGTGTGACGAGCTCGCCGTCGATGCGGGCGATCAGCGTCGAGCGCGGGCCCTCGAGCACGAATCCGTCTGCGCTCACGAAGATCACGTCATCGGCGCCGCGACGGGCCGCCTCCCGAAGGGCAGCCTGATTCACCGCATAGGCGAGCGACTTCGCTCCCTGCAGCAGCCAGGGGGCGGTCTGCATCACGTCGTGCCGGTAGCCGCGATCCAGCACGACGGCGCGGACGCCGCGCATACGGACGGCGGAGGGGTCGCTGCCGGCGAACCCGAGCACCCAACCGGTCGGCCCTCCCTGGTCGAATTCGTCGCCTCGGGTCATGACGAACTTGACGGACGCGATCTCCCCTTCCTCCAGCACTCCGGGAAGGGACACCGCCGCGGCCGCCCGGAGCACCGCGGCTCGCCACAGGTCGCGTCGGGGCGCGGGCAGCTCCATCAGCGCCGCCGAGCGTTCGAGGCGCGTCAGATGAGCCTCGAGTGCTTGCGGCCTGCCGCCGCGGACCACGGCGGTCTCGAACACCCCGTCGCCGCGATTGACGCCGAGGTCGGTCGCCCTGACGATCGGCTCACGCGGGTCGATGGGGTGGATGCTCTCCTCGACGGCGGACGTGCCCGACAGGTCGAGGCGAAACAGCAGCAGCGCACGCATGATGGTCCTCTCCGGAATGGGCGTCTCACCCGTGCGTGAGCGCGGGATCGCGGACGGTGGTGTCGGCGGAATCCCAGGTGCGGAACGCGGCCCGCTCGATCCGCTCCCCGAGGACGTCGTGGCCGATGCCCGCTCCGCGAGGAACCTGCACCCTGCCCTCCACCGCGGTGACGGGTGGGGCGATGATGTCGTCGACGTAGTACTTGTCGGAACCGGAGACGTCCGACGGGAGGAGGAACCCGGGCAGTGCCGAGATCGCGACGTTCGCCGCCCGACCGATCCCGAACTCGTGCATGCCCCCGCACCAGACGGGGATGCCGGCGTCGACGGCGAGGTCGTGCGCCGCCTTCGCGACGGTGAGTCCCCCCATCCGCGACACCTTGATGTTGAGGATGCGCGCGGCGGAGAGCCTGATCATCGTGCGCAGATCGCCGAGCCCGATGACGGACTCGTCCAGGCACACCGCCGTTCCGATCCGGGCCTGGAGCGTCGCATGCGCCACCATCTCCCGCGGGGCGAACGGCTGCTCGATCATGGTCAGACCCAGTGCGTCGAGCTGTGTGAACACGGCAGCGGAGTCGTCGTCGTCGGGATACGCGCCGTTCGCGTCGACGTGGAGGTCGAGGTCGGGGTGCGCGTCGCGCACCGCTCGCACCGGCTCCACGTCCCACCCGGGGGCGATCTTGAGCTTCACGCGCGGATATCCTGCGGCGCGCTGCAGCTCCACCTGGCCCAGGAGCTCGTCGATCGACGGCTCGATGCCGAGCGAGACTCCTGCCACGACCTCGTCACGGGTGCCCCCGAGCGCCGTCGCGAGGGAGAGCCCCCGGCGGCGGGCGAAGAGGTCCCACACCGCGCCGGAGAAGCCGGCTCGGGCGAACTCGTTGCCGCGTACCCGCGCCCACGTCATCTCCAGATCGGCAGGTTCCTCACCCTCGGCACCGACGAGGGCCGGCACGAGGTAGCGGGTGGCGATCTCCCACGCCGTCGTGGTCGTCTCCGCGCCGAAGTACGGGTCGCTGGGCGCGGCGATCTCTCCCCAGCCACGACGGCCTTCCTCGTCGGTGGCCTCGACGATGATGTGCTCGATGCCGGATTTACGATGCGAACTGGTCTCGAAGCTGTGCCGCAGGTCCTGACGCACCGCGAACAGCCGGATGCGGGTGATCTTCACGTCTCCGCCTCCTCGTCGACCTCGGGCCGCGAGGGATCCGAACTGTACAGTCCCAGTCGTGCGACGAGCCGATCGCGCTCGGCCAGGCGACGGCGGGCTCCCTTCGCGCTCGCCGTCGTCAGCGCACTCAGCAGGTGGCAGACGGCCGCGACCGGGGTGGGCGAGTCCGCGTAGGACGCAGACCCGGTGCGCACCCGGATGAGCGAGGTCGCGAGCGGCGCCAGCGGGGCGTCCTCGCTGTCGGTGATCACCACGAGCTGCCCGCCGGCCTCCCGGAACAGCTGCCCGAGCCGCACGGTCTCCTCGCGGTAGCGCCGGAGGGAGAAGGCGATGAGCACGTCGGAGGCCCGTACATCCGTCAGCACGGTCAGCGGCTGCAGCGCATGCCCGTCGACGAGGAAGACGTTGGACAGCGTCGCGGACAGGTCGGCGTTGAGCAGCTGCGCGTAGGCCGCCGCCTTCCCCTCACCCGCGACGTAGCGTCGTCGGGCGCCCAGCAGCAGCGCCGCGGCCTGCGGCACCTGGGCCGACGTGCTCAGCTCCTCGAACGTGAGCGCGAGCGTGCGCAGCTCGGTCTCGATGATGCGCGCCTGGATGCTCTCCGCCGAGAGGTTGGTCCGGATGCGCTCGCCGAAGCGGTCCCGCGGCGAAACGAGCTCGCGGTCCTCGTGCTGCTGGTCGCTCATGCGATGGCCTTCCCTGATGTGGCGCGGTAGACCGCGGTGTGCTCGTCGACACGGGAGGCCGCGACGAGCACGTCGCCTCGCCGGAACACCTCCGTCATCGCACTCTCCAGCTGCCGCCGCAGCGCCGGACGCTCGCCGGGGGCGAGCTCATCCGCACGCGCGGGGATCGCGATCCAATCGGCGTCGCCGACGTGCACGACGCGCCCCCAGTCCTCCCTGCCCAGTCCCGCCGGAACGCCCGATCGCGGCGCCCGGGGTGCGGTCGTGGTCGCGGTCAGATCCCAGGAGACCACGAGCCGGTCGGTGTCGGGCCGGGCGTAGTAGTCGCGTTCGAACGCGATGCCGACCGCACCGAGTGAGCTGAGGTTGAAGTGCGCGTTCCGCGCCAGCAGCGGATCGAAGGTCCAGCGCATGGACTGCTGCCCCCACCGGAGCGCGACGTCGCGTTGGGCGAGCTTGAGCGCCTGACCGACTCCGCGGCTCTGCTGCGCGGCATCGACCGCGGCCGCCTGCGAGTAGTGGAAGTGGGTCCCGCTCGCATCGCAGCCCGCGAAGCCGTACGCGAACCCGATGAGCCCCCCGTCGTCTGCGAAGGCCCCCACCGCGGATCCGCCGTTACGTGCGAGCGCGGTGAGCAGATTGGCGTTGAGCGCGTACTCCTGCTCGGTGTACGCGAAGACGCGCGCATAGAGTGCCGCCGCCTCACGGAACTCGGAGTACTGGGTCAGTTCGCGGCAGTCGTAACCGACGCCCGCGTCGGCGGCCACCGAAGAGTGAGGCACGATACGTTTCCTAAGATCGAACGAGTGATGCAGCTGGGAGCGATGTTATCGGCGGCTTGCACCTCAATCAAGAGGCAGATACGGTTCGTAACTGTGACCACTTTCCCGGCAGCTCCCGGAGCGGACCACCCTTCAGACGACATCATCGCACTCGTGCGCGAACTTGTGACCCGAGAGTCGCCCACCCGCGATGCCGTGGCGAGCCGCAGCATCGCCGATCTCCTCACCGGATGGTTCGAGGGCGTCGGCGGGGAGGTCCGCCAGGAGCCGACCGCCGCGGGAACGGATCTCGTCATCGACGTCGCCGGAGCCGGCGATCCGTACCTCCTGATCGGTCACACCGACACCGTATGGCCGGAGGGCACCCTCGACGGCGCGCTGCCCTGGTCTCAGGAGGGGGACGTGGTGCGCGGCCCCGGCGCCTACGACATGAAGGCCGGGATCGTGGTCATGCTCGAAGCCCTGCGGCGACTTCAGCCGCTCCCGCGCGAACGCCGCAGAGCCGTGCGCATCGTCCTGGTCGCCGACGAGGAGGTCGGCTCGCCCGAGTCGGGTCCCCTGCTCGCCGAACGCGCACGCGGAGCCGTCGCGGCCATCGGATTCGAGTCGCCGCATCCGGACGGCGCCCTCAAGGTCGGCAGGCGCGGGAGCGCACGCGTCAGGATCGCGGTCACCGGGCGCGCCGCACACGCCGCCCTCGACCCCGAGCACGGCATCTCCGCCGTGGACGAGCTCGTCGATCAGTTGATGCGGGTGCGAGAGATCGTCGCGGATCCCGCCTTGCCGGGACCCGTGCTCTGCAATGTGGGGACGATCTCCGGTGGCGCCCGCGCCAACGTGATCCCCGCACGGGCACAGGCGGAGATCGGTCTCCGCTTCACAGATCCGGTCACCGAGGAGCGGGTGATGCGGGCACTCGCCGCACTGCCGCCCGTCCGCACCGGTGCCGAGATCGTCGTCGAGACCCTGAGCTCCCGCCCTGCCTGGGTCGCCTCCGCGCAGGACGCCGCGCTGGTGGCGGCGATCGAACGGTCTGCCGCGGGCATCGGACAGCGCATCGAGGCGCGGCCGGCGGCCGGCGCGGGCGACACCAATCTGCTGGGCGCCCTCGGGCTGCCGACGGTCGACGGATTCGGACCCCGCGGAGGCGGAGCGCATGCGGAGGACGAGCACTTCCTGCGCTCCTCCCTCGGCGAGCGCATCGCACTCCTGCGTGCCGCGCTCACCCTGCCCGCGGAGTGAGGATACGATTCCCGTTTGCGCCCTGATCACGCTGATCCGAGGGATACGTTCCGGATCTCGGGACGGAAATACTGCATCTTCGAACTCCCTTCGCGTGGGGCGCATCCTTGCATCCGCATGTTTCCGGGCTGTTACACCCGGAAAGCAACCTGCGCCCAGATGCCGACTTGCGAAAAATCTTCGACGATACGCAACGAATCCCTTGACCCGGAGGCAGACTTCCGCTTGCATGGTCTCCACCGACCCGGCTTCATCGTGGATCCGGGCGGTGCCCGAAGGGACTTCTTCTATGCGTCTTGCCCCCCGCTCCAGAACAGCACGAAGTCTGACCGCCGCTGCGATCGCCTCCGCGCTCCTCATCGCTGCTCCCGCCGGTGCCGCTCAGGCGCAGTCCGTGAGTGCCGCGACCGAATCCCCCGCCTCCGAGACCACGTTGCGCATCGCGACGTCCGGCTTCGTCGACACGTTCAACCCGTTCATCTCGATCTACCTGACGCCGACGAACATCATCCGCTACGTGTACGAGTCCCTCGTGCAGAACGACGCCGAGGACGGCTCCCCCACCAAGGGCCTCGCCGACTCCTGGGAGGCCAGCGACGGCGGCCAGACCTGGACCTTCACCCTGCAGGACGATCTCACCTGGTCGGACGGCGAGCCGATCACCTCGGCCGATGTGAAGTACACCTACGACCAGATGATGACCGTGCCGGCCCTCGGGACCGCGAACGGCAACCTCGTCTCCAACTTCGACTCGGTCGAGACTCCCGACGACAAGACCGTGGTGATCTCGCTCAAGACGCCACAGGCGCCCAACCCCGGCTCCGAGATCCCGATCGTCCCGCAGCACATCTGGGAGGCGGTCGACGACCCGACCACGTTCGCGAACGACTCCGAGGTGGTCGGCTCCGGCCCCTTCGTCCTGGACAGCTACTCGGCCAACCAGTCGATCGTGCTCAAGGCGAACAAGAACTTCTGGCGTGGTGCCCCCAAGATCGACGCGATCCAGTACGTGTACTACACCAACTCGGACGCCCAGGTGCAGGCGCTGAAGGCCGGCGACGTCGACCTCGTCTCGGGCCTCACCCCGACGCAGTTCGAGGCGCTCGACGGCGTCGAGGGCATCACGACCCATTCCGGGATCGGACGCCGCTATCACTCGATCAGCATCAACCTGGGCCAGCAGACCCGCGAGAACGTGCCCTACGGCACCGGTAACGCGGCGCTGAAGGACCTCGAGGTCCGTCAGGCGATCCGCCTCGGCACCGACACGGAGACGCTGCTCGACAAGGTCCTCGCCGGCGAGGGCGTGCAGGCCACCAGCTTCATCCCCGCGTCCTTCCCGAAGTGGCACCTCTCGGACGACGACGAGGTGATCGTCGGGTTCGACCCCGACGCCGCGAAGGCGAAGCTCGACGACGCGGGCTGGGTGCCCGCTGCCGACGGCATCAGGGAGAAGGACGGACAGCGTCTGAGCCTGCGCCTGCTGACGGACGCCGACGACTCGAACGAGCAGTCCATCGCCGAGTTCTTCGTCCCGTGGATGAAGGACATCGGGATCGAGATCGCGGTCGAGTCGACCGACTCGGACACCATCAGCGCGAAGGCCACGTCCGGCGACTACGACCTGTACTTCAGCGGATGGTCGGTCAACCCCGACCCCGACTACCAGCTCGGCATCAACACCTGCATGAACCTGCCCACGGCGACCGACGGCACCGGCGGCACCACGCAGGACGGCTACTGCAACCCCGAGTTCGACGAGCTGTACGCCCAGCAGCGCTCCGAGACCGACGAGGAGAAGCGCCAGGAGATCGTGCACGACATGCTGGCGCTGAACTACACCGACACGGCACAGGTCGCCACCTGGTACGCCAACTCGCTCGAGGCCTACCGCTCCGACCGCTTCACCGGCTTCACCCTGCAGCCCAAGGATGGCGGCATCATCGCGAACCAGGCCGGCTACTGGGGCTACCTCACGGTCGAGCCCGTCGAGGGCGCGACCGCCAGCGGCACCGGCACGAACACCGGACTCGTCATCGGAGGCATCGTGGTGGGAGTGGTCCTCATCGGAGGACTGGTCTTCTTCCTGATCCGTCGTCGCAACATCGCCGACGTCGAATGACTCCAGCGAGACGCCGTGGGCGGCGGGCATCCGCCCCCGCGGCGTCTCCCGGTCCGCTGTAAGGAGACTTCATGTCGAACGCGGTTCCCCCATCCACATCCGCCATCGCCACCAGCGCCGCAGCCGAGGAGCAGCCGAGAGGTCTCGGCGGCCTCCGCTACTTCCTGGTCAAGCTGGGCGGCGCGGCCATCAGCATGGCGATGGTCATCCTCCTCGGATTCTTCGCCTTCAAGATCCTGCCTGGAGACCCGGTCGCATCGATCGCGCGCGAGCGCGGCATGAGCGCCGAACAGGTGGCGCAGTTGCGCGAGCAGCTCGGCCTGAACAAGCCCCTGTGGCAGCAGTTCTTCGACTACCTCGGCAACGTCTTCACCCTGAACTTCGGGACGAGCTACGTCTACCGCACCTCGGTCTCCGAACTCATCGGCATGTATTTCTGGAACACGATCCTCCTCACCGGCACCGCGGCGATCATCGCCATCGCCCTCGGCCTGTGGCTCGGGCAGAAGGCCGCGTGGAAGCACGGCTCCACCTTCGACCGCATCGTCTCGGGCACCTCGCTGGTGTTCTGGTCGGTCCCGACGTTCTGGCTCGCCCTGCTGCTGCTGATGATCTTCGGCGGCACGCTGCACTGGTTCCCCACCGGCGGGATGGTCTCCCCCAACCCGCCCACCGATCCCGTCGGCGCCGTCCTCGACGTGATCTCGCACATGGTCCTGCCCGTGATCACGATGGTCGCCGTCGTCTATGCGCAGTACCTGATGGTGATGCGCAGCTCGCTCCTGGAGGAGATGGGCGCCGACTATCTCACGACCGCGCGCGCGAAGGGACTACGGGAAGACCTCGTGCGCCGCCGCCACGCCGTCCCCAACGCCCTGCTCCCGACCGTCACCCTCGTCTTCATGCACATCGGCGGGCTGATCGCCGGGGCGGTGACGGTGGAGACCGTGTTCTCGTGGCCCGGACTGGGCAAGCTCACCTTCGAGGCCATCTCCGGTCCCGACCTGCCCCTCCTGCAGGGCACCTTCGTGGTGTTCTCCACGATCATCATCGTGATGAACCTCATCGCGGACCTCATCTACCGTCAGCTCGACCCGAGGGTGAGGCGCGCATGAGCACGGCATCCACTTCCATCCGCTCGCCCCGCGCGCTCGCCTGGCACCGCCGTGGGGCGGCGTTCGCCGACTTCTGCCGCCAGTTCACGCACCACCGCGCGGGCATGGTCGGTCTGATCTTCCTGGTCATCGTCGCGGCGGTGGCGATCCTGGCACCCGTGATCGCACCGTCGAGCATGCTCGACGTCACCAAGCTCGTCGACCCGGAGCGGTTCGCGCCGCCCTCGTGGCAGCATCCGCTCGGCACCGATCAACAGGGCCGCGAGATCTGGGTCCGCATGGTGTGGGGGGCGCGCGTCTCCCTTCTGGTCGGACTCGCGGCCACCGCCATGTCGATGGTCATCGGCACACTGGTCGGGCTCTCCGCCGGTCACTTCACCGGCTTCTTCGGCGGCCTGATGATGCGCATCATCGACTTCTTCCTCGTACTGCCCTCGCTCATCCTCGCGATCGTGCTCTCCTCGGTGCTCAGCCGCGGTGTCTGGACGATCATCATCGCGATCGGGCTCACATCCTGGGCAGGCACGGCGCGCGTGGTGCGGGCGCAGACCCTGTCGATCGAATCGCGCGACTACATCGAGCGCTCGCGGGCCCTCGGCGCCGGCCACTGGCACATCATCATCAAGCACCTCCTCCCCGGCGTGCTGCCTCTGGTGCTCGCCAACACCACGCTCACGGTGGGTTCGGCGATCATCTCCGAGTCCACGCTGGCGTTCCTCGGGCTCGGCGACACCACGCTGCAGTCCTGGGGCTCGATCCTGAAGAACGCGATGGACGTGTCCGCGGCGACCAGCGGCTACTGGTGGTACGTGCTCGTGCCCGGTATCGCGATCGTCCTGGTGGTGCTGTCGTTCACCCTGATGGGCCGCGCCGTCGAGAACATCACGAACCCGACGCTGAGGAGCCGATGACATGCCCGATCTGATCTTCGACGACGTCTCGATCACCTACCGCACCGCCGGGCGCGCCGGGCGGGACGAGGTCGCCGCCGTCCGCAACGTCTCACTGACGCTGCCGGCGGGCCAGACGCTCGGCATCGCCGGGGAGTCGGGGTCCGGTAAATCGACCCTGGCGATGAGCGTGCTGCGCCTGCTGCCCCACAACGCACGCCTGAGCGGCCGCGTGCTCCTGGGCGACCAGGACGTCGCGGAGCTCTCCTTCGGCCAGCTCCGCGCGGTG
>NZ_JBLVOH010000185.1:0-1497 GCF_053543675.1 Microbacterium umsixpiens | reverse complement strand
ACCTCCATCGTGTTCCAGGGGGCGATGCACTCGCTGAACCCGGTACGGACCGTGGGCTGGCAGCTGCTCGAGGCCCTGGAGCTGCACGCGTCGGATCGCTGGAAGAGCGAGAAGGGCCGCAAGCAGCGCATGGCGGAGCTGCTGGATGTCGTCGACCTCCCGCAGCAGAAGTCCGAGTCGTACCCGCACGAGCTCTCCGGCGGCCAGAAGCAGCGGGTGATGATCGCGATGGCCCTGGCGTGCGACCCCGAGGTCATCATCGCCGACGAGCCGACGACCGCTCTCGATGTCATCGTGCAGAAGCAGATCCTCGACATGATCTCGCGGCTCGTCTCCGAGCGCGGCATCTCGATGCTGATGATCAGCCACGACCTGTCGGTCCTCGCGACGGCGTGCCAGCGCATCGCCATCATGCGCGACGGCGAACTCGTCGAGGTCGGTGAGAGCTACGCCGTCTGCACGCGTCCGACGCAGGTCTACACCCGGCAGCTGGCCGACGCCTTCCCCACCATCGGCGATCCGGCCTCCCGCCTGGCGCCGGTGACCCGGCACGGGCAGGGCGCCGACGAGGTACCGGACATCGCCCATGGCGACGAGGTGCTGCTGGAGGCCCGCGGGGTCAACGTCACCTATCGCTCGGGTAGTCGACCGGTGCACGCCGTGCGCGACGTCGACCTCACCGTGCGTCGAGGCGAGATCGTCGCGCTCGTCGGACAATCCGGTTCGGGGAAGTCGACACTCGCCAGGGCGCTCATGGGCCTGCAGCCCGCCGACCCCGGCTCACGGATCCTCTTCGACGGCGCGGAGATGCCCACGAAGGGCCGCGACCTCGCGCACTTCCGCTCTCAGGTGCAGCTCGTGCTCCAGGATCCCTGGGCCGCGCTGAACCCGAAGCACAGCGTGTACGAGTCGGTCGCCGAAGGTCTGCGGGTGCAGCACTTCACAGGCGACGAACGCGAGCGCGTGGCCCAGAGCCTCACGGATGCCGAGATGACGCCGCCGGAGAGGTTCTTCAGTGCCATCCCACAGGAGCTCAGCGGCGGGCAGCGCCAGCGCGTGGTCATCGCCGGTGCCCTCGCCGTGCAGCCGCAGATGCTCATCGCCGACGAACCCGTCGCTTCGCTCGACGCCTCGGTGCGGGGAGAGATCCTCGGCCTGCTGCTCGACCTGCGCCGGCGGCTCGGACTCTCCGCGCTCGTCATCACGCACGATTTGGGCCTCGCCTGGAACATCGCCCACAGCGTCGCCGTGATGTACCGCGGGGAGATCGTCGAACGGGGCACGACCGAGGAGGTCCTGTTGAATCCACAGCACGAGTACACCCGGCATCTGCTCTCCGCAGCACCGCGCATCGAGGAGCAGCCGGCATGACCCGCACGACCTCTCCTTACCTCGACTCCGCCCCGCTGCAGCCCGGAGACACCGTGGCGATCGTCTCGCCGTCCGGGCCGGGGAACGAGGAGAACACTCAGCGCGCGGTCGACTACTACGAGTCAT
>NZ_JBLVOH010000184.1:0-1514 GCF_053543675.1 Microbacterium umsixpiens | reverse complement strand
TCGCCACCCGGCACGCGCGGCAGCCCGCGACGGATACGCGACCCACCGCTCACCGCGGCGTCGACAACCGGAGACGCAGCTGCGACCGGGGCACCTGCCCCTTCCGCCTCGGCGACAGCATCCGTCGTCGCCGCCACGGGGACCGGCTCGGCACCGACCTCGGCGACCGGTGCGACCGGTGCGACCGACGATTCCGCCACCGCATCCGACACCACCGCATCCGACACCACGGCATCGGCCGGGGGCCACGGCTCCCCGCCCGGCACACGCGGCAGACCGCGTCGCAGCATCCGCGTCGCCATGACTACTTCTTCCGCGCCTCGAGGGCGGCGATCACCTTCGGGACCACCGCGAACACGTCCCCGACGATGCCGAAGTCGGCGACGTCGAAGATCGGTGCCTCCGGGTCCTTGTTGATCGCGACGATGTTCTTGGAGGTCTGCATGCCCGCGCGGTGCTGGATCGCACCCGAGATGCCGAGAGCGACATACAGCTGCGGAGACACCGAGACGCCGGTCTGACCGACCTGGTGCGACTGCGGGATGTATCCCGCGTCGACGGCGGCTCTGGACGCACCGACGGCAGCGCCGAGCGCATCGGCGAGCTCTTCGACGAGCACGAACTTCTCCTTCGACGCGAGGCCGCGTCCACCGGAGACGACTCGCGTGGCTCCGCGCAGCTCGGGGCGGGAGGAGGCGACCTCGACAGCCTCGACCGGACCAGCCGTCGCGGCGCCCGCGCCGGACGGGGTGACGTCGAGCACCTCGACCGAGTGCGACGGCACGGCCTCGGCGCGCGCATCCACCGCGCCCTGACGCACCGTGATCACCGGAGCGCCGAAGGTCGCGGCCGAGTCGACGAGGTATGCCCCGCCGTAGACGGAATGGTGGGCGACGACGCCCTCGTCGTCACGGGAGACGCCCACGGCATCCACCGAGAGGGCGCTCTTCGTGCGCGCCGCGAAGCGCCCGGCGACATCGCGGCCGGAGATCGAGTTCGAGATCAGCACGGCGTCGGGGCGCACCTGTGCGGCCGCGGCCTGCAGGGCATCCACGATCGGCACGGTGAGCACGGACGGGTCGCCGTCGGCGGTGAGCACGACCGATGCTCCTGCCGCAGCGGCCTGATCAACCGCGGCCGGGCTGCCACCGACGATGAGCGCCACGGGCGAGCCGATCGTCGAGGCCGCGCCGATGAGTGCCGCCGTGCTGCTCGCGACATAGCCGGACGGGTCGACGTCGATGAGGACGAGGATCGGGTTCTCGGACGAGGTCATCTCACACCAGCCTGTTCTGCACGAGGTACTCGACGAGCTTGTCGGCCGCGTCGCCTTCATCGGTGATCTTCACGCCGGCGGCCCGCGGGGGCTTCTCCGACACGGCGGTCATGATCGTCCGCGGAGCGGCGGACGGATCTGCCGAGACGTCGAGGTCGGCGAGCGAGAGCACCTCGAGGGGCTTCTTCTTCGCCGCCATGATGCCCTTGAAGTTGGGGAAGCGCGCATCGGGGAGCGC
>NZ_JBLVOH010000183.1:1689-2474 GCF_053543675.1 Microbacterium umsixpiens | reverse complement strand
GCGGGCCCCACAGGCCCACGACGCCGACGTCACCGGGCGCGTGCAGGCCGGCGATCTGGGCGAGGAGCGCTCGGGCGTATCCCGTGGAACGACCGCCGAGGCCGGCGATGCCGAGCGCGCCGACGTCTTTGAGGTCTTCCAGGATCGGCACCTGCGGCACGATCCTGGTGGAATCGATCACCGCGTCGAGCTTCTCCACGTACTCGGGGATCGCGCGATCCCGGCCGTTGGAATCCTTCACGGAGCTGCGGGAGCCGGTGTCGCCGATACCGAGTCGCACGTGCAGGAACGACCAGTGCTCGGCTCGACGCGTCCAGATGGTGGGTCCGGCCGCGAGCGCGGCGTCGCTGACCTCGCGCAGCAGCGGAACCTCGCGCCGTCGCACGTCGATCTCGCGTTCGCGCTCGCTCTGCAGTCGGGCGTCCAGACGCTCCAGCTGCTCCTCGAACCGCTTCTTGTCCTCTTCGAGCTCCTGCTTGTTCTGGTTCCTCGTCGTGACCCAGGTGCCGATCATGAGCAGCGGCGACAGGGCCACGAACATCAGCGACATGGGGCTCTGGGTGAAGGCGAACATCGCGCCGCCCATGAGCACCGGGGCGACGAGCGCGAGCATCGGGAACGGCTGCTTGCGGGCGGGGACGGGCAGATCCGTGCCGTCGAGCTCCTCGCCGAGGTAGCGCTCCTCGACGCGCGGCGATCGCACGAACTCGACCTGGCGGATCGAGGCGACGGCCGGCGAGGGCGCTGCGGCATCGGGCTCGACCTTCACCGTGATCGGGGTGTCG
>NZ_JBLVOH010000183.1:0-1669 GCF_053543675.1 Microbacterium umsixpiens | reverse complement strand
GGGTGTCGCCGATCACGACGGCGAGCTCCCCCTCGGCGGCGACCAGACGCACGACAGAGGCCCCGTCGATCAGGATGCCGTTGGCGGAGTTCAGGTCGATCATCTCGACGCGATCGCCGATCTCGAGCCGGGCATGCCGCTTGGACACCAGCGGATCGTCGATCACGACGTCGCAGGAGTCGTCGCGACCGAGCACGATCGTGCCGCGGGTGAGCGCGATCGACCGCGCTCCCGGCCCCGTGCCGACCTCCATGCGACCGATCACCGGGCGCTGCTGATACGTGGCGGGCACCACCCGGACGGTCGCTCCGTGCGCGAGACCGACGTGCGCGAAGGTCGACTCCGGCGCGAGCAGGTCACCCGAGCCGGCGACCACCGAGCTGTACGCCTCCAGCGTCACCGCGGTCGGATCGGCGGTGGCGAAGGATCCGAGCGGGTCCGCCCGGACGATCATCGCGGCGATCTCGCCGATCGTCGCCGTGTTCTCAGCGGTGACCTCGATGTCGCTGGATGCCGCGCCCTGACGGAGCAGGGTCAGCCGTACCTTCACTCGTTCTCTCCCTCTGCCTCACTCGGCTGCGGGGCATCCAGCAGCGGGAGGTCGTCTTTGCTCACCAGCCGTGAGGCGATGACGTGCTCGACCAGTCGCGCGCGGCGGTTGGTCGCGAAGCTGCGCTGACCTCCCCGCATACCCGGCACGCCGATGCGGTCGAACTTGTCGCACACGTTGTCGAGTTTGCGGTTGAAGCGCGTGACCGTCCAGCCCAGACGCTCGGCGGCGGCCGCCGATGAAGGGATCTCGCTCATGCCGGTGCCGTCGCGACGAAGCTGCGGTTCGGCCAGCGCGAGGATCAGCAGCTTCTGACTCTGCGTGAGGGGAACGTCGCCGATGGTCGAGGCACCCCCGTCGTCGTGCTCGCGCTTGGTGGCGCGGAACGTCGGCTCGGCGGCGTGCAGCACCAGCTCGTACGTGGTGGGACCGGCGCTGAACACGATCGTCGTGGTCTCGAACACCAGGGGCAGCCGCGCACCGGGGGCGAGCCACGCCTGCACACCGCCCGCCGAATCGGTCACGGTCGCGGTGAGACGCGTGCCGACGTTCGCGAGCCACCAGAGCCCCTCGCCGTCGCTGATCTCGAGGAAGTGACGGTGCAGGAAGAGGTTGTCGTCGAGTTCGAGGTCTCCCTCGCGCCCGACGATGAAGCGGCTCCCCGGTTCGATCGGGAAGTACTCCCCCGCGAACTCGACGGTGACCGCCGCCGGCGCGGTCATCCGACGCACCCCGTGACGGGTTCGGAAGCACGCCCGTCGCCGCGACGCAGCATCACCTCGATGCACACCTCGCCCGTCGACGCGGGGGTGAACGTGACCGTCTCGTCGGGCGCCTGCCGGACGGCGCCGTCTGCCGCACCACCCGTCTCGGACCAGATGAAGCTGTCGTCCTCGACCGGATCGGGGTTCGTCCACGTGAAGGTCACCTGGTCGCCCTGCCGTGTGCCGGTGAGCTCGGTGACCTTGGGCACCGCATCGGAGACCGGGTCCTGCGGGTCGACCTCCTGCGCGGTGGCCTCGGGCTGCGGCTCGGTGCCGAGGTTCGCGACCAGGGCGTTCAGGCCGAAGATCCCGCCGACGACCACGACGACGGCCGCCACGGCAGCCAGAGTGATCC
>NZ_JBLVOH010000182.1:0-1675 GCF_053543675.1 Microbacterium umsixpiens | reverse complement strand
TCCCGGCATCGACCTCGGTGAGCAGCCGATGCAGGAGGAAGATCTTGCCGACGCTCGCGGTGTCGAGCGCCGCCTCGGGCTCATGCTGCAGCAGCACCTCGCCGGTGTCGATGTCCTTCACCAGGACGGACCACACCGCGCCGTGATCCGCAGGCAGTTCCGCGCCGATGACGCTCATGCGAGCCCCGTCTCGTCACGCGCGAGCCCGGTGACATGCAGTCGGATCCGTTCTCCGATGTCTCTCATGCCGTCGATGACGGGCGCGCGCAGATCGGTCGGACTCTGCTTCCAGTTCGCGGCCACCGCGTAGGCGACGGTCGCGACGGGGCCGCGGAGCAGGCCGGTGTCGACGCGGGCGAATCCGACGCTGCCGGTCTTGTGCCGCAGGACCATGCCCTGGTACTCGGCGTCCACGTGGGCGAGCGGGTCGAGCAGGAAGGCATCGGCGGTCATGGACGTGTCGGTGTCGGCGGCCAGCCAGTCGAGCACGCGTGCGCTCACCGCGGGGGAGAAGGCCTCACCGGCACCGAGGCGGCGCATCAGGTCGGCCAGTTCCGCCGCGGTGCCGTGCGACGGTGTCCAGGGCAGGTCGGGCGTGCGCTCGTTGCGGATGTAGTCGTGCAGCGAGGTCTGCGTGTATCCGAGGGCCGGCGCGACGGCGCGCACGGACTCGAGGCCGCACAGGTGGATGAGGGCGTTCGTGGCGAGGTTGTCGCTCACCGCGCCGACGAGGAGGGCGGCGTCGTGCACGCCGATACCCTGATTGCGCATCCGGTAGAGCAGACCGGAGTCCTCCACACGGTGCCCCTCCGGGATGGCGACCGGCTGATCCGGATCGAGCGTGCCGTCTTCGAGTCGGCGCGCGACTTCGAGCAGGAGGAAGATCTTGCCGATGCTGGCGGTCTCGCACTGCACGTGTGGGTCGTGCTCGGCGAGGGTGGCGCCGCTGTCGGCGTCGATCATCCGCACCGACCAGGTGATGCGGGGATCGAGCGTCGGCACGGCGATCATCCGGGCACTCCCACCGTGAGTCGCGGCTCATCCGTCATCGCATCGAGGACGCCGTCGACGCCGAGGGGGATCGTCAGGGCGTGCGGGTCGTGTCCGAAGCCCTGCTCCCACAGCACGGGCACACCGGTGTCCTGGAACTCGTCGCGCATGAGGGCGTGCACGAGCTCGAGGTCGCCGCATTCGTGCCAGGAGCCCAGCACGATCCCGTTCGCCTGCGCGAGTCGCCCCGCCCTCCGCAGCTGCGTCACGAAGCTGTCCAGCCGGTAGGGCTCCTCGGTGATGTCCTCGAGGAAAAGGATGCCGGGAGCCGGCACGGCAGCCTCGGGGGCGCCGAGCCCGGCGGCGAGCAGGCTGAGATTGCCGCCGGTGAAACGCCCGACCGCACGCCCCGGTGTCATCACCTCGGTCTTCGGGCCGATCAGCTCGCGTCCGCGCCAGGGCTCGAACAACCACCGCTGCACGTCGGCGCGCACCTGTTCCGAGTCGCGGAAGACGTTGTTGCCCGCCATCGGGCAGAACAGCGTCGCCAGGTCCAGGTGCGCGCGCATGGTCTCGTGCAGCGCGGTGATGTCGGAGGAGCCGGTGAGGAGCTTCGGACGACCGTCGCGCCGCAGCGCTCCGCGGCGCATCTCCGCCCAGTCGATGCCGTCGAGCAGTCGCAGTG
>NZ_JBLVOH010000181.1:0-1687 GCF_053543675.1 Microbacterium umsixpiens | reverse complement strand
GGTCGCCGCGCCTCCGGCGGGGGCCGAGGACGAGGTCACGAACGGGTAGGTGCCGTGGTCGATGTCGAGCATGGTGGCCTGGCCACCCTCGAAGACGACGACCTCGCCGCGGTCGAGCGCCTGGGCGATCAGGTAGCCGGTGTCGGCGACCATCGGCCGCAGCCGCTCGGCGTACGAGAGCAGGTCTTCGACGACCTCGTCGGCGGTGATCGCGCGACGGTTGAAGATCTTCACCAGCAGGTGGTTCTTCTGGTCGAGTGCGCCCTCGACCTTCTGGCGTAGGATGTTCTCGTCGAACAGGTCCTGCACGCGGATGCCGACGCGGTTGATCTTGTCGGCGTATGCCGGACCGATGCCGCGACCGGTCGTGCCGATCATGCGCTTGCCGAGGAAGCGCTCGGTGACCTTGTCGAGCGTGCGGTGGTACTGCGTGATGATGTGCGCGTTGGCGCTGACCTTGAGCCGCGACACATCGATGCCACGGGCGGAGAGCGCCTCGAGCTCGAAGAACAGCACCTCGAGGTCGACGACCACGCCGTTGCCGATCACGGGCGTCACGCCGGGAGAGAGGATGCCGGAGGGCAACAGGTGCAGGGCGTACTTCTCGTCGCCGACGACGACGGTGTGCCCGGCGTTGTTGCCGCCGTTGAACTTCACCACCCAGTCGGTGCGCTCACCGAGAAGATCGGTGGCCTTGCCCTTTCCTTCGTCGCCCCACTGCACGCCGACGATAACGATTCCTGGCATGGGTATCCCCCTGGCTTTCGCCGGGTTTGCACCGGCCGATGAGCTGGCCCTCTTCGGGCGGTCCCATCCTATCGAAGGGTTCCCCTACGCCCTTCCGGACGCCTCCTGCAGACCGGCGGGAAAGCGACGGCGGTTGGCACTCCGACGGCTCGCCCGATGTCGGATGCCCCTGCGAGGATCGGAGGATGTCACGAGCCACATCCGGCGACCCCGGGATCCGCACCGATACCGGAGCACCGAAGAAGCAGGGCGCGCTCGTGCTCATCGCCGCACTGGTCACCGTGGTGCTCTGGGCGTCCGCGTTCATCGGCATCCGCGGCGCAGGCCCGCACTACGACCCCGGAGCACTGGCGCTGCTGCGGATGGCGGTCGGCACCGTCGTGCTGACGATCATCGCGGTACGGCACGGCATCCGCATTCCCGCTCGTCGCCACTGGCTGCTCATCGCGGTGTGGGGCGTCGGCTGGTTCTGCGTCTACAACCTCGCCCTCAACAGCGCGGAACTCACACTCGACGCGGGCACCGCCGCGATGGTCGTCAACCTCGCACCCCTCATGGTCGTGGTCTTCAGCGGCCTGTTCCTGCGCGAGGGGTTTCCGAAGCCGCTCGTGATCGGGGCGCCGATCGCCTTCCTCGGCGTCGTGCTCATCGGCATGAACTCGTCGACGAGCGCGGGGCCAGACATCACCGGCTTGCTCCTCGCCCTCCTCGCCGCGGTCATGTACGCCGGGTGCACGCTCGTGCAGAAGCGCCTGCTCACCTCGGGCGTCGATCCGACGACCCTGACCTGGCTGGGGGCGGGCGTCGGCACCATCGCGCTGCTGCCCTGGATCGGGCCCCTCATCGGATCGCTCCAGACCGCCCCGCTGGATGCGACGCTGTGGGTCGTGTACCTCGGCATCTTCCCGACCGCGGTCGCCGTCACGCCCTGGGCGTACGT
>NZ_JBLVOH010000180.1:0-1735 GCF_053543675.1 Microbacterium umsixpiens | reverse complement strand
GCGCAGGCCGCGCTCGGTGTGCAGCCGATCGGCGACGGTCCGTCGTCGGCGGGGCAGATCGTCGCCCGTCTCGAAGAACTGATCGACACGCGCTCCAGCCGTGGCGGTGAAGCCGTCGAGCTCGGTGCACTCCAGGCCGAGAAGGCCGCGACGAACAGCGGCTCGAAGGTCGGCGAGGACTCCTCGCGCAACCGGAACGACTCGGTGCCGAAGCCGGCGATCGTGGTGCTGATCGCGCCGGATGCGCCGATCGACCGCGGCCGCCTCATCCAGCTCTCCGAGCGCGCCGCCATGCGCGGGATCTTCCCGGTGTGGCTCACGGAGGATGCCGCTGCCCTCCCGGCATCCTGCCGCACGTTCGTGGAGCTCGGTCAGACCGACAGTGCGCACTTCGTGCGACTCGGTGAGACGGTGGACAACCTCTCCGTCGACGAGCTCACGCGCGAGCAGTTCGCCGTCTTCGCCCGCGCCCTGGCCCGCCTGACCGACGCCGGCGAGGTGGCCCTCGACCGCAGCGACGTGCCGCGGACCATCTCGATGCTGCATCTCCTCGGGCGCGACATGGCCACCCAGCCCGAGAGCGTCGTCGACCGCTGGACCCAGAACGACTCGCTCCATTCCCGGCGCAAGTCGGGTTCGGCGCGGCGCTACCAGCCGAAGCTGCGCGCCCTGGTCGGCGCCGGCGCAGAGGGTGCGTTGCAGCTCGATCTTCGTCAGCAGGGACCGCACGCCCTGGTGGGTGGGACGACGGGCTCCGGCAAGAGCGAGTTCCTGCAGGCATGGGTGCTCGGCATGGCGACCGAGTACAGCCCGGAGCGCCTGACGTTCCTGTTCGTCGACTACAAGGGCGGCTCGGCGTTCGCCGACTGCACGAGCCTGCCGCACTGCGTCGGCATCGTGACCGACCTGAACGAGCACCTCGTGCGCCGCGTGCTGGTGAGCCTCCGGGCCGAGCTGCACTACCGCGAGCACCTGTTCAACCGCAAGAAGGCCAAGGACATCCTCGAGCTCGAGCGCGCCGGCGACCCGCAGGCCCCGCCCGCCTTGGTGCTGGTGATCGACGAGTTCGCCGCTCTCGCCAAGGAGGTCCCGGAGTTCGTCGACGGCGTGATCGACATCGCGCAGCGCGGTCGTTCGCTGGGCATCCACCTGATCATGGCCACGCAGCGTCCGGCCGGTGTCATCAAGGACAACCTGCGGGCGAACACGAACCTCCGTGTCGCCCTGCGCATGGCGGATGAGACCGACAGCAACGACGTGATCGGCACGAAGGACGCCTCGCTGTTCGACCCGGGCACGCCGGGTCGAGGCATCGCGAAGACCGGCCCCGGCCGCATGACCCTGTTCCAGTCGGCGTACGCCGGTGGCTGGAGCCTCGGCGAGAGCGACGGCGTCGATGTGGCGATCGCCGCATTCGGCACCACCGACCAGGGGCCGTGGGAGCTGCCCATCGACGAGAACGCGGTCGTGGTCGATGAGGACCTCGGTCCGAACGATCAGCAGCGGCTCGTCAGCACCATGGTGCTCGCCGCTCAGGCGGCCCAGGTCGAGAAGCCGCGTCGGCCGTGGCTCGACGAGCTGGCGCCCACGTTCGACCAGCTCAAGCTGCCGCAGCGCACGGACGCTGCCCTGCTGCTCGGCGTCGTCGACCAGCCGGAGCGCCAGGAGCAGGTGCCGTTCCATTTCCTGCCCGACACCGAGGGCCACATGGTGATCTACGGCACCAGCGGCGCCG
>NZ_JBLVOH010000179.1:0-1821 GCF_053543675.1 Microbacterium umsixpiens | reverse complement strand
GGCGAGGGCGAGGACGAGCCGACCGCCCGCCTGATCATCGGCACGCACCGCGCGACGGAGCAGGCTCTCAGCGCCACGGTCGACGCTCTCGCCGACAGCGCGGTCGTCGCCCGGGTCGTCTCGGTGCTCCGGGTGGAAGGCGAGTGACGATGGCGGCAGCCCTCGCCCCCGTCGAGGGCAACCCCGTCGAAGGCCGCACCGTCGAGGTGCGGGTGCCTGCCACGAGCGCGAACCTCGGCCCCGGATTCGACACGCTCGGCCTGGCGCTCAGCATCTACGACACCCTGCAGGTCACGGCGCTGTCGGCCGGTGAACTCGAGATCGAGGTGACCGGTTCCGGTGCTGCCGAGATCCCGCGCGACGAGTCGAACCTCATCGTCCGCACGATCGCGTACGTGTTCGCCGACGCGGGTCGTCCGATGCCCGGCCTGCGCATCATCGCCGAGAACAGCGTGCCGCACGGTCGCGGACTCGGTTCTTCGGGTGCGGCCGTCGCTGCCGGCGTGCTCGCGGCGAAGGGACTGCTCCACGGCGACGTCGAGATCGACGATGTCGACCTCCTCCGTCTCGCCACCGAGCTCGAGGGGCATCCCGACAACGTCGCCCCGGCCCTGTTCGGCGGACTGACGATCGCGTGGATGGGGGAGCGCGGACCGCAGCACAAGAAGCTGCTCGTGCACCGCGGCGTCTCGCCCCTCGTGCTCGTCCCCGCCTACACGATGTCGACCTCGCAGGCGCGTTCGCTGCAGCCTCCGCACGTCTCCACGGCGGATGCGGTGTTCAACGTCTCGCGCTCTGCGCTGCTGATCGCGGCCCTGATGCAGAGTCCGGAGCTGTTGCTCGACGCGACGGCCGACCGACTCCACCAGGACTACCGCGCCGAGGCGATGCCCGAGACCCAGCGGCTCGTGCAGGCGCTGCGCAAGGCGGGCTTCGCGGCCGTCGTGTCCGGCGCCGGCCCCAGCGTGCTCGTGCTGGCCGACGGGCCGGGCAGCCGTCAAGACGCGGTGGAGTTGGCCGATCGAGTCACCGACACCCCGTGGGAGGCGCTCCTGCTCGCCGTCGACGTGCGTGGTGGTACAGTGGGGACTCGAGCGGAGGGCTCCACGTAACTACGTGAATCTGGCCCCATTGCAACTCTTGCAAGACCCGCACGCAAATCCCTGTGGCACAAGTGCCGAGGCTGGCTGGCGCAGAGCGTCAGCCCGTGCGATCGCGCGCAGCACCCGTTGTGTGCGTTCAACGCTCATTCCCCATGACATATAAGGGAGTACTCGTGGAGAACCTCTCCGAGACCCAGAACGACCAGTCCGCTTCGGTTTCCGAAGCACCCGCGACCGAGGCCGCACCGGCACGCAAGCGGGCGCCGCGCCGCGCCAGCACCGCCACGGCAGCAGCGAAGGCCGAGAAGGCCGAGGCGGCGAAGGCCGAGAAGCCCGCGTCGAAGACCGAGGCTGCGCCGAAGGCCGAAGCCGCGCCCGCCGAGGCGTCGGCCGAGACCACGGAGGCCGCGCCCAAGGCGAAGGCACCGCGTCGCAGCCGTGCCAAGAAGGCAGACGCCGAGGCCCCGGCAGCAGACGCCGCTCCGGCAGAGGCACCGGCCGCGGATGCCGCTCCGGCAGAAGCGCCGGCGGAGTCGGCGCCCAAGTCGACCGGCCGAGGGCGCCGTGGCGCTCAGAAGACCGCAGCCCCCGAGGCCGAAGCTGCGGATGCAGCGCCTGCTACGGATGCCTCGTCTGACGCCGCCGCCGCTGAGCCCGCACAGAACGGCAACGCACGGGGCCGCAACGCGCAGAACAGCAACGCGCAGAAGAACAACGC
>NZ_JBLVOH010000178.1:9981-15037 GCF_053543675.1 Microbacterium umsixpiens | reverse complement strand
ATGCGCGAGCGTGACGAGGCGGCCGTGGAAGTCCTCCTTGAGACCCGGAATGATCGGGGCGAAGACTGTGAGCACGACCAGCGCGAGAGACGTGATGACCATCCCCACGCCGTTCCACGGGAGCCCCCAGTAGCCGGTGGCGATCAGCCCGGAGATCGAGAGCCACAGATTCCCGACCCAGACGACGGCCGCGACGGAGAACGCCACGGAAGCGAACTGGTCGATGCCCAGCGAGCCCACTCGGCGGATGCCATCCGGCGAGAAGCGGCGCAGCACCAGCAGGAAGACGGCCACGGTGGGAAGCGCGATGGGGAGGATCCACTGGATACCGATCCCCCAGAGCGAGAGGCCGCCGGTCAGCGGGAAGAAGGACAGCACGAAGGCCACCACCCATACGCCCACGATCAGCAGTTCACGCAGCGTGAATCCGAGAATGCCGAATTCCGGAGTCACCTCGTCGTCGTAGAGCACGCCGTCGTCGTCGCTGAAGATCGAGTCCTCGGGGTCCGACTCGGGAAGGTCGGGTTCGGAGGTGTCCGTACTCATGGTGGTCCTTTCGTCACAGTGCTCGACGGGGGTGTTCGTCGTGCTGCCGACGGCTCACGATCCTACCCGCTCACCCCAGACAGGTGGGTCCGAGCAGTGACTTGAGGTCACCGAAGAGGTCTGCGGAGACCTTGACCGGCATCGGCACTTCGAAGACCTTCGCGGTCCCCCCACGATGCACGCGGAGCAGCACTTCGGTATCGCCGTTGTGGCGGCGAAGCACCTCGGCGAGCTCGGTCATCACCCGCTCCGTCGCGCGCTGCTCGGCGAGGACGAGCGACAGCGGACCCGCCGCATCGAACGAGCCGATGTCGGGCGCGAACGCCGATTGGGCGTGCAGGTTGAGCCCGTCGTCACGTCGGGAGACTCGTCCGCGGACAGCGAGGATCGCATCCTGCTGCAGCGTGTGCTGGAACTCGGTGTAGGTCTTCCCCATGAACATCACGGTCACCTCGCCGTTGAAGTCCTCGACGGTGATCATGCCGTAGGGGTTTCCGCTGGCCTTGGCGACGCGGTGCTGCACGCTGGTCACGAGTCCGGCGACCGTCACCTGATCGCCGTCCTGAAGGTCCTCGGAGTTGTTGAGGTCGTGGATCGAGATCGACGCGTGCTTGGCCAGCGGGACCTCGAGGCCCGCGAGCGGGTGATCGGAGACGTAGAGGCCGAGCATCTCCCGCTCGAAGGCGAGCTTGTCCTTCTTGATCCACTCCGGGCGGGCGGGCACCTTGGCGGGAGCCGCCTCTTCCATGCCGTCGTAGAGGCTGTCGAAATCGAAACCGATCGCTCCCTGGGCCTCATTGCGCTTACGGTCGACGGCTGCCTCGACCGCGTCCTCGTGTACCTCCATGAGAGCCCGCCGCGAGTCCCCCATCGAGTCGAAGGCACCGGCTTTGATCAGCGATTCGACGGTGCGCTTGTTCGAGACGTGCAGAGGGACTTTGTCGAGGAAGTGATGGAACGAGGTGAACCGCTCGTCCTTTCGAGCCCGCACGATGCCGTCGACGACATTGCTGCCGACGTTGCGCACAGCGCCGAGACCGAAGCGGATGTCATCGTCGACGGCCGCGAAGTAGTTGATCGAGTCGGACACGTCGGGAGGGAGCACCTTGATGCCCATGCGACGGCACTCGTTGAGGTACAGCGCCATCTTGTCTTTCGAGTCACCGACGCTGGTCAGCAGTGCCGCCATGTACTCGGCGGGATAGTGCGCCTTGAGGTAGGCGGTCCAGTACGACACGAGGCCGTACGCGGCGGAGTGGGCTTTGTTGAACGCGTAGTCCGAGAACGGAAGCAGGATGTCCCAGAGGGCCTTGATCGCCGCCTCTCCGAATCCGCGCTGCTTCATGCCCCCCGCGAAGCCCTCGTACTGCTTGTCGAGCTCGGACTTCTTCTTCTTTCCCATCGCTCGGCGCAGGATGTCTGCTTGTCCGAGGCTGAATCCGGCCACCGCCTGAGCGATCGCCATCACCTGCTCCTGGTAGATGATGAGGCCGTAGGACTCCTCCAGGATCTCCGCCAGAGGCTCCTCGAGCTCAGGGTGGATCGGCGTGATCTCCTGTAGACCGTTCTTGCGCAGCGCGTAGTTCGTGTGGGAGTTCGCTCCCATGGGGCCAGGGCGGTAGAGGGCGATGAGGGCCGAGATGTCACCGAAGTTGTCGGGCTTCATGAGGCGCATCAGCGAGCGCAGCGGCGGACTGTCGAGCTGGAAGACACCCAGGGTGTCGCCGCGCGCGAGCAGTTCGTACACCCCGGGATCATCGAGGCCGAGGTGCTCGAGGTCGAGTTCCTCGCCACGGTTCGTGCGGATGTTGTCGAGCGCGTCGGAGATGATCGTGAGGTTACGGAGCCCCAGGAAGTCCATCTTGATCAGGCCGAGCGACTCGCACGACGGATAGTCGAACTGCGTGACGATCTGACCGTCCTGCTCCCGCTTCATGATCGGGATGATGTCGAGCAGCGGGTCGGACGACATGATCACGCCGGCGGCGTGCACGCCCCATTGACGCTTCAGACCTTCGAGACCGAGCGCGCGGTCGAAGACCGTCTTCGCCTCGGGGTCAGTCTCGATCAGCGCACGGAACTCGCTCGCCTCTTTGTACCGCGGGTGCGCCGAGTCGAACATACCGTCGAGGGGCATGTCCTTGCCCATGACGGGCGGCGGCATCGCCTTGGTCAGACGCTCCCCCATGCTGAACGGGAAGCCGAGCACGCGGCCCGCATCCTTCAGCGCCTGCTTGGACTTGATGGTGCCGTAGGTGACGATCTGGGCGACGCGCTCCGAGCCGTACTTCTCCGTGACGTAGTCGATGACCTCGCCACGACGGCGATCATCGAAGTCGACGTCGAAGTCGGGCATCGAGACGCGGTCGGGGTTCAGGAAGCGCTCGAAGATCAGGCCGTGCTCGAGGGGGTCGAGGTCGGTGATCTTCATCGCGTACGCGACCATGGAACCGGCACCGGAGCCGCGCCCGGGACCGACGCGGATGCCGTTGTCCTTGGCCCAGTTGATGAAGTCGGCGACGACCAGGAAGTACCCGGGGAAGCCCATCTGCAGGATGATGCCGGTCTCGTACTCGGCCTGCTTGCGCACCTTGTCGGGGATGCCACCCGGGTACCGGTAGTGCAGGCCTGCCTCGACCTCTTTGATGAGCCAGCTGTCTTCGGTCTCGCCGTCCGGCACCGGGAACCGCGGCATGTAGTTCGCCGAGGTGTCGAACTCGACCTCGCAGCGCTCGGCGATCAACAGAGTGTTGTCGCAGGCCTCGGGGTGATCGCGGAACAGCTGCCGCATCTCCGCGGCGGTCTTGATGTAATAGCCGTCGCCGTCGAACTTGAAGCGGTTCGGGTCGTCCATGGTGGAGCCCGACTGCACGCACAGCAGAGCCTCGTGCGCATCGGCCTCGTGCTGATGCGTGTAGTGCGAGTCGTTGGTCGCGACCAGCGGGATGTTCAGGTCTTTCGCGAGGCGGAGCAGATCGGTCATCACCCGACGCTCGATGGAGAGACCGTGGTCCATGATCTCGGCGAAGTAGTTCTCCTTGCCGAAGATGTCCTGGAACTCTGCCGCCGCCGCCCGTGCCGCGTCGTACTGCCCCAGCCGGAGCCGCGTCTGCACTTCGCCCGACGGGCACCCCGTCGTCGCGATGATGCCCTTGCCATAGGTCTGGAGCAGCTCGCGGTCCATGCGGGGCTTGAAGTAGTAGCCCTCCATGCTCGACCGTGAACTGATCCGGAAGAGGTTGTGCATGCCCTGGGTGCTCTGGCTCCACATCGTCATGTGGGTGTAAGCGCCCGAGCCGGAGACGTCGTCGCTCTTCTGGTCGGGCGAGCCCCACTGCACGCGCGTCTTGTCGCTGCGGTGTGTGCCCGGCGTCATGTACGCCTCGAGCCCGATGATGGGCTTGATGCCCGCATTCCGCGCCGCGTTGTAGAACTCGAACGCCGCGAAGGTGTTGCCGTGATCGGTCACCGCGATGGCCGGCATGCCGTAATCGGCGGCCGCCTGGGTCATCGCATTGATCTTCGCCGCACCGTCCAACATGGAGTACTCGCTGTGCACATGAAGGTGGACGAAGGAGTCGGATGCCATGCCTTCGAGTCTACGGCGGAGCCCCGACACCGCAGGTCGGTGTCGGGGCTCGTTGCCGGCGATCGGCGACCGCTACGGACCCGAATTCACGAGGGAAACGGTGTACGTCGTCCGGATGTCGGGCACGTCTGCGGGCACCATGTCCCCCGAAGCACCGGACTCACGGTCGTAACGCACAGTATGGACAGTCACCCATCCCGTCGTCTCGTCGACGAGCATCGTCTCGGTCCGCGGGGAGTACTGTTCTCGGCGGACCTCGAAGCTGACGGTCCCGTCGTCCGACGGTGTGGTCCGCGCGAGGCCACTCAGAGTCAATGCACCCATGTACGCCTCGCGAACATCGGCCGGCGCGAAGTTCGACAGCAAAGTGGACGTCATGTTCTCGAGGAGTGCATCATCCGTCTCCTCCTGGCCGGACGTCCATGAGCCGACGACCGTCCGCAGATGATCGAGAAGTGCGTGCGGTTCCCGCGGAAGGTCCGCGTAGTACTCCGTCGAACCCACGGGGGGAAAAGCGTCGCCCGCCAGCCCACCCGTGCTCCACGTCTCCCCGACATTGCCGTCCATCGGCATGAGGGCGTTCCACCTCTGCTCCTCATCGGGCCCTTGCACCCCAGGGAAGAGCGTCACCTTCTCGGCCGTGGGGCCGTGCGCCTGATACCAATCGCCCGAGCGATCCGCGGGAACGTACTGCTCGTCGTGATCGCGCGCCAGCAGAGCGGAGACGGGTGGGGACGACGACTGGGTCGTCCAGGCCCACGGGAACACCTCCCCTGACGAGGATCGGTAGTGCAGACGTTCGGTGACGCTGACGATGTGGAGGTACTGCCCCGCCTGCGGGGTCGTACCGGGGAAAGGCTCGGTCGTCCCGGTTCCCGAGGTCGCGGAGGGCTGCGGACTCGGGACGCCTGCGGCTGCGGC
>NZ_JBLVOH010000178.1:2835-9961 GCF_053543675.1 Microbacterium umsixpiens | reverse complement strand
GCGAGGCGGCGGCGCTGTCTCCTGCGTGAAGACCACCACGGCTGTGGCCACCGCGGCTGTGGTCGCCACGGCGCCGGCGATCAACAGGGTTCGATGCGAGAGACGTCGGCGATTCCGCTCCCGGCTTTCGTCGATCCCACTCAGGAGGCGTGCACGAGCCGCGGCTACACGGTCGTCCGTGAGGCTCGCGCTCGTGTTCACCTCACGCACGCGTTCGAAAACGTCCATCGACCTCTCCTTCCTTCTCGCTCACAACTCGTTCTCGGCGGCTCCCTCTGGTCGGATCGAGTCGAGTTCGTATTCGATTCATTCGCGAGCGGACGGTGCCCACAGGTACGCCGAGGGCGACGGCGACCTCCTCATACGTCAGGTCTCCCCAGGCGTAGAGCAGCAGCGTGTCCCGTTCCTTCGCTGACAGCGCGGCGATGCGGGGCGCCAGCTCTCGGGTGGAGATCTCGGCGTCGAGGCGAGCGATCGTCCCCTCGAGGTCGCCGTGCGACACGTGTTCCTCGCGGTGTGCGGACTCCACGCTCGATCGGTGGTGCTTCGCCTCCCGAACTCGGTGCTTCTTGATCAACCGCGAGGCGATGCCGAACAACCACGGCAGCGCGGAGTCCCACGCCGCATCGAAAGATCTCCGTCGCGCGAAAGCGACCAGGAATGTCTCGCTGAGGATGTCCTCACCGGCATCGGGACCGAGGCGGCGAGCGGCATATCGACCCACCGATCCCGCGTGCCGATCGAACAGTTCAGCGAAGGCTCGGGGTTGCCCGAGCGACCGCTGAATGATCTCGCTATCTGTGCTCACACTATGTATTGCCCCTGAGTCGGCAAACGGTTCGAAATTATCTTGGGCGTCCCGCCGAGTCTACGGCGGAGCCCCGAAACCGGAGGTCGGTGTCGGGGCTCTCTGCCGGGTCGCTAGCCCTGGGGCGCGGAGTCCACGACGGAGGTGCGCACCGTGGTGGTGGAGTCGACCGTGTCGCCCGCAGGTCCTCCGCTTCCGTAGTTCTCCGAGATCGAGTCGACGAGGCCCTGCTCGGTATCGATCGCGATCTTCGTCGTCCGGTGGCCGGGAACGACGTACTGCAGCGTCGCCGTCGAACCATCCTCCGCCACCACCTCGAATCCGGGGATCAGCGCGATCGCGAGGAAGAACGCCGAGCGCAGGTCGGCAGGCATCAGGTTGATCGCCGACGGGTCGCTGAGACTCGCCACGAGCCAGCGGTCCCCCTCCTCCCCCGTCATCCCCGACTGCGCGCGGAGCCAGTCGAGCAGCGTCTGAGGATCCCTCGGCATATCGTCGTAATACGGCCGGTACCGGTCCGCCAGGTACGGCATCGGCGGTTCGTCGCCTCCCACGGCGAGATACTCGCCCGCCGGGAGCGTCTCGATCGTGCCGCGTCCACGAATCGCGGAGCCGGGCGAGGATGACCACTCCCGCGCCGCCTCCGCGCCACGGGGTCCGAAGGAGTCCACGACCTCGGAGGAGCCCCAGTCGTAGAACCAGTCACCAGCCCGGTCGGCCGGGACGTAGAGCACGCGCGTGTCCCGCTCCAGCACGGCGGCGTCGCCACCGTCTCGCGAGACGTTGAACGCGAACGTGTTCTCGTCATCGTCATCGGCCCATTCGGCCTTCCAGAAATGGAGGTACTCACCGACGGTCTCGATCCGCAGGTACTGCCCGGGGACGAGTGTCGTGTCCTGCGCATCGAACGTCACCGCTGACGCACGCTCCAGCACTTCGGCTGCGGCCGCGTCGGGTGCGTCCGGTGGCGCGATGACAGAGCCGGCCACGATCGCGGTCACGGCTACTCCGGCCACGAGACCACCGAGACCGATCCCGGTCCACGTGCGTCGTCGCGACGGCCGCGCTCGCTCCGGACGCGCACTCCGCGCCATCTCTCGCGTCAGCGCCCGTCGCGCAGCGAGAACGGTGTCTTCATCCACACGGGACTCATCGATCCCGATCTCACGAACTTGTTCCATAAGCTGCATCGCTCTCCTCCTTCGCCATCCATGTCAGTCGGGCTGCTCCGTGCGAGCCCGGCGGCGCGAGCTTTCGGCGAACGCGATTCAGCCGGGACCGAACGGTTCCGATCGGCACGCCCAGCGCAGCGGCGATCTGCTCATACGTGAGGTCGCCCCACGCATGCAGCAGCAAGGTGTCGCGATCCTTCGCCGCGAGGGCCGCGATCCGCGGGGCCAGCGCCCGCAGAGCGGCATCGGCATCGATCCGCGACTCGGAGGCGGCCTGCGGAGTTTCCACGGCGACCTCCTCCGCTGATGCCGAGGCTTCGAACGCCCGCCACTGCCGCGCTTCCGCAGCCCGATGGCTCTTCACCACCCTGGTCGCGATGCCGAGCAGCCAGGGCCGCGCCGACTCCGTCCCGAGGTCGAAGGACGCGCGCCGCCGGAAGGCGACGAGGAACGTCTCACTCAGGACGTCGTCGACGGCGTCCGCCCCTACCCGTCGCCGGATGTAGCCACCGACGGGTCGGACGTTCCGCTCGAAGATCTCGGAGAAGACTCCGGGCTCTTCGAGCGACCGCTGGATGATCTCGCTGTCCGTGCTCACACTGAGTATTGGGACGATTCCCGAAAACGGTTCACGCTTTCTTCTACGCCTTTCGTGAGGTGCCCAGATCGAGCCGCATCAGCACCCGCGGGAACCCGTCGAGGACGGAGCCCGTGTCGGCTGCCTTCACGAAGCCTGCACTCTCGAAGAGCGCGCGCGTGCCGACGTACGCCATCGTCAGGTTGACCTTCTCCCCGCCGTTGTCGACGGGATACCCCTCGATCGCCGGCGCGCCGCAGTCCCTCGCGTAGGCCACGGCACCGTCGATCAGCGCGTGCGTGATCCCTTGCTTCCGATGCCCTGGCCTTACGCGGAAGCACCACAGTGACCACACATCGAGTTCGTCGACGTGCGGGATCAGCCGATTGCGTGCGAAGCTCGTGTCGCGCCGCGGATGCAGCGCCGCCCAGCCGACCGGCTCGTCATCGAGGTAGGCGATGACCCCAGGTGGCGGATCCTGATGGCACAGCTCGCGCACGCGATCAGCGCGCTGCGACCCGCGCAGCGCCACATTCTCCTTGCTGCCGATGCGATAGCTCAGGCAGAAGCACACGTTGGACGTCGGCTTCTTCGGGCCGACGAGCGTCGTGACATCGTCGAACTCCGTTGCTGGTCGAACCTCGATGCCCATGCGATCAGTGTGGCGCACGACGCAGACATCGCGTCGATGAAGCGCGGGCTATTCGCCGCGGAGCACGTCCAGCGCGTGCCGGAAGTCCTCGGGGTACGGCGACTCGAACTGCACCCAATCCCCGGTCGCCGGGTGCGCGAACGCCAGCTGATGCGCATGAAGCCACTGTCGCGTGAGCCCGAGGCGGCCCGACATGGGCGGGTCGGCTCCGTACAGTGGATCGCCGACGCACGGATGCCGGTGGGCGGCCATGTGCACACGGATCTGGTGGGTGCGCCCCGTCTCGAGATGGATCTCGAGGAGCGAAGCACCGGGGAACGCCTCGAGCGTCTCGTAGTGGGTGACCGAGGGCTTGCCGTCGGGAACGACGGCAAACTTCCAGGAGTGGTTCGGGTGGCGCCCGATCGGCGCGTCGATCGTCCCTGCGAGCGGGTCGGGGTGCCCTTGCACCACGGCGTGATAGATCTTCTCGACCGTTCGATCCTTGAACGCCTGCTTCAGCACCGTGTAGGCGTGTTCGGATTTCGCGACGACCATCAGGCCGCTGGTGCCGACATCGAGCCGATGCACGACTCCCTGGCGCTCGGGAGCGCCACTCGTGGCGACGCGGAATCCCGCGGCGGCAAGAGCGCCGACCACGGTCGGCCCCTCCCAACCGACCGACGGATGCGCCGCGACGCCGGTGGGCTTGTCGACGACGACGATGTCGTCGTCGTCGTACACGATGCCGAGCTCGGGCACCGCGATCGGAATGATCTTCGGTGCTTCCTTCGGCTGCCACTCGACATCGAGCCAGCCGCCGCCGCGGAGGCGGTCGGACTTGTCGAGTGTCACGCCGTCCAACCGCACACCGCCTGCGGCGGCGACGTCGGCGGCGAAGGTGCGGGAGAAGCCCATGAGCTTCGCCAGAGCTGCGTCGACGCGAGTGCCGTCCAAGCCGTCGGGCACCGGCAGAGACCGCGACTCCACGGTCAGCGTCCTTCGGATGCGGGAGCCGCATCCTCCGAGGGCGCATCGTCGTCGCTCGAGCGATCCGCGCCGACGGTGTCCGCCGCCGCGTCGTCCGCATCGGCCGACTCGGCATCCGTCTCGGTCGCGACCATGGCGGCCACAGCAGCCGCTTCGGCTTCTTCCTCGGTCTCGACGACAGCGTGGTCGCGCTCGCGCGTGCCGTCGAATCGGAGCCCGAACACGACGAGAAGGGCGACCGAGATCATTCCGGTCACGATGAAGACGTCTGCCACGTTGAAGATCGCGGGCATCATCCACGGCATCGAGATCATGTCGACGACGTGCCCCACGGGGAAACCGGGCTCACGAAGCAGCCGGTCCGTGAGGTTGCCCAGCACACCACCGAGCAGGCACCCGAGAACGACGGCCCACAGTCGGGACTTTATCCCGAACGCCTTCCAGATGATGATCGAGGCCACCACCGCGAGGGCGATCGTGAAGATCCACGTCACCTCGGACCCGAGCGAGAATGCCGCGCCGGGATTGCGGACGTAGTACAGCTGAAGGAACTCACCGAGAACCGGAACCGGCTCATGCAGGGGCAGGTTCTCGATCGTGAGGTACTTCACAAACTGATCGGCGGCCAGCACGAGCGCTGCGAGAATCGCAACGATCGCACCGGCCGCCGACCGACGAAGGGGCGGGCGTCCTGACAAGGGGCGCCTTACAGACCGATCGCGGAGACGGGCGTGGAGTCCGTCGATGCCGACTTCTCGTCGAGCTCGCGGAGCTGGCCCTCGATGTAGCCGCGCAGCTGCGAGCGGTAGTCGCGCTCGAAGTTGCGGAGTTCGGTGATGCGGGCTTCGAGCGTGTTGCGCTCACGCTCCAGGCGTGCCGACTCTTCGCGCTGCTTCGCCTCGGCCTCGGTGCGGATGCGGGCCACCTCGGTCTCGGCCTCGGCGATGAGCGCGTTGCGCTTCGCCTCACCCTCGGCCACGTGCTCGTCGTGCAGACGCTGCGCGAGCTCGATGATGCCGGCAGTCGCGGTGGCGGAGCCGGTCGGTGCGGGCTCGGCAGCAACCTCGGCGACGGGCGCGGGGGCCTCGGTCGCGACGGGTGCAGCGGCGGGCGCGGCGGCCTCGGGGGCAGCACCGGACTCGTACGCGGCCAGCTTGGCCTTCAGCTCGACGTTCTCCTCGAGAGCCTTGCGCCACTCGATGACGATCTCGTCGAGGAAGTCGTCCACCTCGTCCGGGTCGAAGCCGTCCTTGAATCGGACGTGCTGGAACTGCTTGGTGACGACGTCATCCGGGGTAAGTGCCATGAGTGGCTCCTCTTTCGATGAGTTCGAATGCCAGTATCGATGTATGGCGTGGTCGTGATGTGGCGCGAACCCGGGGCGCGCACCTGGGTGCCAGCATAGCCCCCGCGCCTCAGCGCCGCGATGTCGCGACACCCAGAGAACACGAACTCGGGGCGTGCCTGACACACGGAGCGGGCGGAGTTCAGCGGATGAAAAGCCGCACGATGTTCATCAGGATCAGCACCACCAACAGGGTGAGTGTGAACCCGAAGTCGAGTGACAGCGAGCCGATCCGCAGCGGTGGGATGAGCCTCCGGAAGAACCGGATGGGTGGATCGGTGACCGTGTAGACGGCCTCAGCGGCGACCAGACCGAAACCCTTCGGACGCCATTCCCGATTGAACATCGGGATGTAGTCCAGGATGAGGCGCGCGAAGAGCACGAAGATGTACAGCAGCAGCACCAGGTGGACGATGCTCGCTGCGACGGAGACCAGCTCCACGGGCTACGACTGGTCGAAGCCCGCAGACTCAGCGTCTGCGTGTGCGATGCCCCCGTGGCCCGAAACCGCGATGTTCTCCGGCGAGAGCAGGAACACCTTCGAAGTGACGCGCTCGATACGGCCGTACAGACCGAGGGAGAGCCCGCTCGCGAAGTCGATGAGGCGACGCGCGTCGGCATCGCTCATCTGGGAGAGGTTGATGATGACGGGGACGCCCTCACGGAAGCTCTCGGCGATCAGCTGTGCGTCGCGGTACTGCTTCGGGTGGACGGTGAGGATCTCGTTCACGGCTCCTGCAGACGGCTGGCGGACGGCGACAGGGCGGCGCAACGGCGTGACGGGGGCCGGTGCCGGCTCCTCGCGGTCACGGTCACGGTCGCGTTCGCGGTGAGCGCGGGCAGGCGCCTGCGCCTCTTCCTCGTAGACCTCTTCCTCGTCGGCGAGGCCGAGATACACCATGGTCTTCTTCAGCGGGTTACCCATCGTGTCCTCCGGTTCGAACGTTTGGGGCTGGTCTTTTCACAGGTTAACCCCGGTCGGGCCGGGGTCCGGTGATTGCGGAGCCGATCCGCAGGTGTGTCGCGCCGGCGGCGATCGCCTCGGCGAAGTCTCCGGTCATCCCGGCCGAGATCCAAGTCGCGTCAGGGGCGGTGGCTCGGACGACGTCGGAGACGTCGCGCAGCCGAGCGAATGCGGCAGCAGGCTCCTCATCGAGAGGAGCGACAGCCATCACGCCGCGCAGACGCAGCGAAGGCAGGGCGAGCACATGCTCGGCGAGACCGACCGCATCGGCGGGGGCCACGCCTCCTCTACCCGGATCATCCGTCAGGTTGACCTGCACGAGCACGTCGAGCACATCGTCGCCGTCGGCTGCTCTGTGCAGGGCATCGGCGAACCGGTCGCGGTCGACCGAGTGCACCACGTCGGCGCTGCGACGGATAGCCGCCGCCTTGTTCGTCTGCCCCTGGCCGATGAAGTGCCAGGACAGGTCGAGGGCGGCGAGCTCAGCCTGCTTGGCCGACAGCTCCTGCTGTCGGTTCTCGCCGACCTCGCGCACACCGATCGCATGCAGGTCGCGCACGAGCGATGCCGGGTGGAACTTCGTCACCACGATCCTGGTGAGCTCTTCGGGATCTCTGCCTGCGGCACGCGCGGCGGCGG
>NZ_JBLVOH010000178.1:1855-2815 GCF_053543675.1 Microbacterium umsixpiens | reverse complement strand
CCGCGCGGCCAGGCCCGATGGCTCCTGGCCGTCGACCGCCGAGGTCACTTCAGGAATTCGGGGATGTCGATGTCGTCGTCGGCGAAGGCCGGCTCGATGCTCGTGGCGGGCACCCGCTGGTGTACGGGCTCGGCCTGTGCGGGCTCGCTCTTCGTCTCGGACTCCTCCGGGAGTGACACCTCAGGAAGTGTCGCGGCCGACGGACGCGAGACCACCATCGGGTCGAGGCGCAGCGAGGGCTCTCCCCCGTCGAACCCGGCGGCGATCACGGTCACGCGCACCTCGTCACCGAGGGTGTCGTCGATGACCGTACCGAAGATGATGTTCGCCTCGGGGTGCGCGGCCTCCTTGACGAGGTCGGCGGCATCGTGGATCTCGAAGATGCCGAGGTTCGATCCTCCCTGGATCGAGAGCAGCACACCGTGCGCACCCTCGATGGATGCTTCGAGGAGCGGCGACTCCACGGCGAGCTCTGCGGCCTTGATCGCACGGTCGGCGCCGCGAGCGGAGCCGATGCCCATGAGCGCCGAACCTGCGCCCTGCATGACCGACTTGACGTCGGCGAAGTCGAGGTTGATCAGACCCGGGGTCGTGATGAGGTCGGTGATGCCCTGGACACCGGCGAGCAGAACCTGGTCGGCGGTGGCGAAGGCCTCGATCATCGAGATGCCGCGATCGCTGATCTCGAGGAGACGGTCGTTCGGCACCACGATGAGGGTGTCGACCTCTTCCTTGAGCTTGGCGACGCCGGCCTCCGCCTGGCTCTGGCGGCGGCGACCTTCGAAGGAGAACGGCTTGGTGACGACACCGATGGTGAGGGCGCCGATGGACTTCGCGATGCGAGCGACGACCGGGGCACCTCCGGTTCCGGTTCCGCCGCCTTCGCCGGCGGTCACGAAGACCATGTCGGCACCGGTCAGGGCCTGCTCGATCTCCTCGGCGTGATCCTCCGCGGCGCGT
>NZ_JBLVOH010000178.1:0-1823 GCF_053543675.1 Microbacterium umsixpiens | reverse complement strand
TGCGGGGCCCGCGCCGGCACCGAGGCCGCGGGTGAGCTCACGGCCCACATCGAGCTTGACGTCGGCGTCGCTCATCAGCAGCGCCTGCGCGTCGGTGTTGACGGCGATGAACTCGACTCCGCGGAGACCGAGATCGATCATGCGATTGACGGCATTGACGCCGCCACCGCCGACGCCGACGACCTTGATCACGGCGAGGTAGTTCTGGTTCTGGCTCATGGCCGGCCTCCGATTATTCGAGCCTGGAAAAGGGTGAACCTTAAACCTCAACTAGAGGTGTAAAGTATTTCCCGGTATTGCGTTCTCTTTGATCGAAGGTAAGCGCCGCCTGCCTGCGCGCGCGCAATCGCCTGGGCGTGTCGCGCCATTCCCCCCGGGAAAGCCGTCGGCTCGACCTCGAAAGGCGTCAGCCGACGACGGCCACCTCAGGAGAAGTGACGTCGATGGAGGCGGCGTCCGGGTTCTTGACCATGGCTGCCGAGAGGGCGAGCGCCTTGAGCGCAGACTCCTCCGCACTTCCCCAGACCACGGTCAGCCCGGAATCGAGGGTCAGGGTCACATCGTCCGCGGTCGTCGCACGCACACCCGTGAGCGCAGCGCGGACATCTGCCGGCAGCGCGCGCACGACGAGACCCGCGCTCTGGAAAGCACGCGACTCGACGCCGCCGTCGACCTCGATCACCGGCTGTCCCGCCGGCTGATCGGACGTGGTCGAGAGAGCGACTCCCGCGGCATCGACGAGGGTGTACCCGGCACCCGATCGGATGACGCCGACCGGCGTGCGTTCCACGATCCGCACCGTGAGGTCGTGCGGAGGACGCGCTTCGAGTGCGTACGTCTCGATGAGCGGGAACGCCAGCAGCGCAGCCTTCACCTCGCTGGTGTCCACGAGCGCCAGTGGTGTGCCGAGCTGGTCGCCCAGGGCCGCCTCGATGGCGGCGGGGTCGAGGCTCGCGGCCCCGACCACGGAGATCTTCTCCACGGCGAACAACGGGCTGTACGCGGCCGCGACACTGCCCCCGATCAGCAGGACCACGGCGCCGATGCTGCTCAGCCAGACAATCCGCCGACGCCGGGAGCGCTGCGTGAAGCGCCTGATCTCTGAACGGAGGGCCTTGCGACGGGCCCGTGCCGCGCGCCACACGTCGCGCGTCGAGGTCGGCTCGGGACCGTCGCCGACGGTACCCGCGATTGCGTCGGGGGCCGGGAGCTCCGGGATCGAACCTTCCGATTCGTCCGGCACTCCGACGACGTCATCCTTCCGCGCCCGCGGACGTGCCCGCATCTCCGGCGCGGCGCCCTTCTCCGCCGGGTCCTCCGGGGCGGACGGAAGCGGTGCGGGACGGCGCATCGTTACGCCTCGTCGGTCCGGCGCAGCGAATCCAGGACCTGCGGGATGATCTGGTAGACGTTGCCGCAGCCGAGCGTCACGACGAAGTCGCCGTCACGGGCCACCGCGGCGGTGTAGTCGGCCGCCTGCTGCCAGTCGGCGACGAAGTGCACATGCGACGGATCGCGGAACGCCGTGCTCACCAGCTCGCCCGTGACACCGGGGACGGGGTCTTCGCGAGCGCCGTACACGTCGAGCATCACCGTGTGATCGGCGAACTCCTCGAGGACGTCGGCGAACTCCTGATACATGTGCTGTGTGCGGGAGTAGGTGTGCGGCTGCTGGATCGCGATGATCCGTCCCGACCCCGCGATGCTGCGCATGGCCTCGAGCGCCGCCCGCACCTCCGTCGGATGGTGCGAGTAGTCGTCGTAGACCGTGACGCCTCGTTCGACGCCGTGCTGCTCCAGGCGGCGCACGGTCCCGGCGAAGC
>NZ_JBLVOH010000177.1:3465-5253 GCF_053543675.1 Microbacterium umsixpiens | reverse complement strand
GCCGCCATGGGTGTGATCGGTCTCGTCGGCGCGGCAGGGTTCGTGCGCTGGATACCGAGGTTCGTGCCGCGGGAGCGACCGAACGACAACCCGACCGACGAGGGTGCGGAATGATCACGAATCTGACGGCCGATGCCCATCGTCTGGTCTCGACGTTCGTGCCCCGCTCCGAACGTGACCGCCGCGCACACGCGGACTTCGCCTCGTTCTTCGGGGAGGCCCGGGGGCCGGTGCATCGTGGCTCGGGTCCGGATCATCTGACCGCCTCGTGTGTGGTCTTCGACGCCGCGCTGCAACACACGCTGCTCGTCTTCCACCGCAAGGGACAGTTCTGGGTGCAGCCGGGGGGTCACGTCGAGGGCGGCGACGACTCTGTTGTGAGCGCAGCATTGCGGGAGCTGCGTGAGGAGACCGGTATCGTGACGGACCCACCGGCCGCTCCCCTCGCGTACGACCTCGACCACCATGCGCTGTCGTCCCGCTTCGGCGCCTGCGCCTCGCACCTCGACATCGGGATCGCCGTCGTGGTCGATCGAGATGCAGTGCTCACCGTCAGCGACGAATCCGAGGATCTGCGCTGGTGGCCGGTCGACGCGCTGCCTACCGAGATACCGCCACAGCTCGAGCCCCGGCTCGACGGTCTGCTCGCGCAGCTGCGCGATCCCCGCTGAACCGACTCGCTCGTCAACGCAGCGCGGTGCGACTCGTCGCCGTGGACTCCAGGCGGACGCCGTCGGGCACGAACGGGGACAACAGGGGCGGATGCCACGAGGCCGCCACGGTCACTCGCGCAGACACCCCGTCCGGAGTCCTGGCCGAGACGAGTGACGCCTCCCCCGGCAATGCACTCACCAACTCGGCCGCCTGCTCCGTCACCGCGGCATCCGTCAGCTCGGCCCGAACCGCACCATCGATCGCCTGCACGGTGAAGCCGTCCGCCCCGGCGAGCGCGGCGGAGTCGGCGAGCGCGTCCAGTCGCTTCTGCGCGAGATAGAGGTCGGTGGCGCAGACACACACGAAGATCACCACCAGGGTGAGGAGCACATAGCCGAGGATCAGCGGAAGCGTGCTGCCGTCATCGCCCATGCCGGCTGCCCGCGCTCCGCGCATACTGCGGCCGCTCACTCCGAGCCCCACAGCCTCGACATCTTCTGCACGGATTGCGCCTGCACGGGCACCGCGGTGGATCGGTCCAAGGCGAGGATCTCCGGCACCAGCGGGAGTCGCGCCCGCGTGGCGACGGTGACGATGATCGTCGCTCCGGCAGAAGGGCATTCGGTGCCCGTGGGGCGACAGGAGAGTGTGAGATCGACCGCGCCGGCATCGAGCCCGTACTCGTCGATCACCTGTGCGAGCACGACGTCGCCGCGTGCCGCGGCCGACGCGGCGTCGGGAGCCTGCGCGATGGCGCGGGCGATGTGGCGAGCGGCCGCCTCCGCTCCGAGAATCTGCTCCTGGATCGTTCCGAGTGCGACGACGAGGTAGATCATCGGCACCAGGAGGATCACTCCGACGGTGATGAACTCGAGCGCCGCGGAACCGGCGTCATCGATCGCCGAACGCCTCCACCGGTGCATGCGCCTCCACCTCCATCGCGAAAGGTACGCCGATCAATCCGAGGAGGGGAAAGGTCGAGCGCACTCGCACGTCCACGGTCTCCTGCCCCGTAGCACCCGAGGCACCGATCCGGACGTCTTCGGCATACGACGCACCGATCGCCCGGGTGATGACCTCCTGGGTGCGCTCGATCCCCTCCTCCTGAGTCGTGTCGGCGAGGGCCGCGTGATA
>NZ_JBLVOH010000177.1:2777-3445 GCF_053543675.1 Microbacterium umsixpiens | reverse complement strand
CGCGCCCCCCACGGCCGCGTCGTGGACCACGTTGCGCACGTACACGGCGAGCGCGAGCTGGAGGACTCCGAGCGTCAGTGCGGTCAGGAGCGTGCCGACCAGGAGGAACTCGACAGGGCTGGATCCGCGTTCGTCGGCCAGTGCCCGCGCGACGCGCATGTCAGAGCCCGGAGACGCGCTGGATCGCCTGCTCGAACAGGGTGGTCAGCGCCGGACCGGCCACAGCCCAGATCAAGACGACCAATCCGGCGGTCATCAGCGTGACGAGCACCCAGCCGGGTACGTCTCCGGTCTCGTCGCGGGCGAACGCGTCGACGCGGCTCGCTGCAGAGCGCCACCAGCGTCGCCGGGTGCCCTGTCGGTGACGGGTGTCCAGTGAAGGTGCAAACATGGTCGTCCTTTCATGGCCGATCATCATGGCCGATCAGCCGATACCGAGTCGGAGGATGAAAAGTCCCGGGTAGACGGCGAACAACACCGACAGCGGGAGGATGAGGAAGACGAGCGGCAGCAGCATCAGGATCTCCTTGCGCCCTGCCTGTTCGATGAGCGTTCGCTTCGCGTCTTCCCGTGCGTCTCCCGCCTGCGCATGCAGCACGGCGGCGAGCGGTGCCCCGTGCTCGAGGGCGGCGATCACCTGGTCGACGGCACGTGACAGCGCGGTCAGG
>NZ_JBLVOH010000177.1:1906-2757 GCF_053543675.1 Microbacterium umsixpiens | reverse complement strand
GTCAGCGCATCGGCGAGCGGCGACCCGGTGCCGACCGCGACCACGACGCCACGGAGCTCGCCGGTCAGCTCGCCGGAGCCGACAGCGGCCACACGACGCAGAGCATCGAGGAACCCCTCGCCTGCCGACAGGCACAGGGCCAGGAACTCCAGGGTCGTCGGAAGCTCATCGGTGAGACGCACGCGGCGCGCCTTGGCCCGAGCCGACAGCTGCAGATCGTACGTGGTCGCGGCGGCGGCGCCGCACAGCAACGGCATGACGCCCGTGGGAACGGACAGCCGTCCGGTCAGGGCGAGCACGATCAGAACGACGGCGCCGGCCCCGATGCCGGCGAGCGCCCAGCCCAACTGCCTGCCACGGAACGTCGCCGGCTCCATAGCCACGCCCGCCTGGGAGAGCCGCCGCCGAAGCACCTCTCCGCCTCCGAGTATGCGCTCGAACACGTCCCGCAGCCCGCCCCACAGAGTTCGGGCGTTCGCTGGCAGTGTGCCCGCGAGCGGGAGAACACCCCGTGGGAGGTTCTCATCCGGAACCACGTCTCGCACGTAGGGGCCGATCCGCACGCTCAGTGAAGCGGCCCGCCAGCGCGGGAGGCCGGCGAGGATGCTCAGCACCCCGACGGCGAAGCCGCCACCGACGAGAACGGCACAGGCGAGGGCCGAGAACCCGCTCACCCGAACCACCGCCGAGGTTCCGGGAGCCGCCCGATGCGGACCATGATCTGGAAGGCGATGACCGAGACCCCCGCACCGACGCAGATGACGATCACGCCTTCCGGTGTGCCGTACGCCGATGCCCCTTCCGGCCGCATGACGAGCAGGCTGAGGATGGCCCACGGCGCGATCGCGCCG
>NZ_JBLVOH010000177.1:0-1886 GCF_053543675.1 Microbacterium umsixpiens | reverse complement strand
GGACGGCTGCGCCACGAATCCACGACTGTCGCGCCTCGACCTCTCCGCGCAGCGCGGCATCCGCCCGCACGGAGGTGGAGAGCGCGCGGAGCACCCCGACCAGCTCGGTGCCGCCGACCTGACGCGCCATCCGCAGGGTCTCGACGATGCGATCGCCGATCGGGTCCGCCAACGACGTCTTCAGCCGATCGAGGCTCGTCTCGAATCGACCGCTCGCTTGCAGGTCTCTGGCGAACACGCCGAACGCGGGCCGCAGCATCGTGGGCGCGGACTCGGCCAGGCTCGCCACGGCATCGGGGAGGGAGAGTCCGACGCGGATCGACGCGATCAGAAGGTCGCAGACGTCGGGCCACAGCTGCCGACGCAGCCGTCGCAGCCGCAGCCGACTTCCGCGCAGGAACATGATCGGCGTCAGGGCTCCCGCCGACGCGGCGAGCAGCACGAGGATGGGGAGTCCGGTCAGCAGCCATGCGGTGGAGGCGGCGATGAGCCCGGCGGCCATGATCACGGCGATGAGCGCGCGCGCCGAGAGACTGTCGAACCCCGCCTCGGCGTTCAAACGGATCAGTCGCGCCTTGGGAGCCGTCGGGGCGGCGTCCGGTCTCGGTGGCCACAGCCACGGCGACGCACACAGGAGCACTCCGGCCGCGAGAACGGCCCCGAGGAGGAACGTCACGACGCGACCTCGGCGTGATAGATCCGGGTGGTGAGGATGCGTCCGTCTTCGACGGCGCCCGTGGGGGCGACGATCTCCTGCACGCGCCGCTCCCCCGCGCGGTCGCGCACGCAGTGCACCACGAGGTCGACCGAGCCCGCGAGCGCGGGTGCGATGAATCCGCGATCGATGTTGCGGCCGGCAAGCAACGGCAGGATGCTCAGCTTCTCGAGCGCCTCCGTGGCGGAGTTCGCGTGCACGGTACAGGCGCCGGGAACGCCGGTGTTGAGCGCGAGCACCAGATCGAGCGCCTCGGCGTCGCGCACCTCACCGACCACCAGCCGATCCGGCCGCATGCGCAGCGCTTCTTTGACCAGACGGCGCAGGGTGATCTCGCCTGTGCCTTCCAGGCTGGCCTGACGCCCTTGGAGCGCGACGAGGTCGGGGCCGTCGACGGCCAACTCGAAGGTCTCCTCGACCGTCACGATGCGCTGCGACCCGGCGCATGAGTCCAGCAGCGCGCCGAGAAGGGTCGTCTTTCCGGCATGCGTCGCCCCGGAGACGATCACGCTGCGGCCGTCGTGCATCGCGCCCCGCAGGGTCTCCGCGACGGTGGCGGGCATCATGCCCTGACGTGTCAATGCCTCGAGCGACCGGTACTTCGGCAGGAACTTGCGGATGTTGACGGCCCACGACCCTCGCACGACATCGGCGATGGCCACGTGCAGACGAGACCCGTCGGGTAGCGAAGCGTCGACGAACGGCTGACTGATGTCCACACGTCGTCCGGTGGACTGCAGCATCCGTTCCACGAGATCGCGCACCGCGATCTCGTCGAGTCGCAGCCGGGTCCGTTCCGCTACGCCCTCACGAGCCACATGCACGTGGCCGGAGCCGTTCAGCCAGATCTCCTCGACCACGGGATCGTCGAGCAGGGGCTGCAGCGCCCCGAATCCGCTGAGGGATGCCAGCACCTCGCGGACGCACGCCGCCTCGTCCTCGATCAGGGCCTCCCCGCGCGCGAGGGCGCGGTCGTCATGACGACGCACCTCCGCGTGAGTGATCCGCCACGCCGAGTCCGGATCCACGGCGGGATCGATGCCCTCGGATCGGAGACGCATCCGCACACGTTCGGCGACAAGGGCGGAAGGATGACTCACCCCGGCATCCTCGCAACAATCCGCCGGGTGGCTCCGAAGTTATCCACAGCCAGCTTGGGGACCTCCGGGAG
>NZ_JBLVOH010000176.1:7533-8331 GCF_053543675.1 Microbacterium umsixpiens | reverse complement strand
GGGGGGCGTTTCTGCGTTGTCGGAGAGGGGCCGGGGTGGCAGGATGCCGTGATGGGCACTGTCGACGACTATCTCGAAGAACTCGTTCCTGCGGATCGTGACGCGATCGACCGCGTGTACGCGGTCGCACGTCGGGAGGCTCCGGATGCCGAGCAGGGCAAGGGCTACGGCATGCCGGCCCTCGTCCACGCCGGGAAGCCGCTGCTGTCGGTGATGCGCGCCAAGAAGCACATCGGCATCTATCCGTTCAGCCCGGATGCCGTCGCGGCGGTGGCGGGAGCGCTGGAGGGTCATCCGGGTGTCAGCGTCGACAAGGGGACCATCCGGTTCCAGCCGGAGCATCCGATCCCCGATGACGTGCTCGAGCAGCTGGTCCGGGCGCGGGTGGCGCAGATCGACGGCTGATCGGTCAGCGGCCCAGTACCGGCAGCACGAGACTGATCGCGATGGCGATCATGATCACGGCGATCACCGCATCCAGGATGCGCCAGGAGCGCGGCGTACGCAGCCAGCGTCCCAGATAGCGCGCACCGAACCCCAGCGCCGTGAACCACAGGATGCTGGCGGCCATGGCGCCGCCCGCGAACAGCCAGCGTTCCTCGCCGTGAGTGGCTGCGATCGAGCCGAGCATCAGCACGGTGTCGAGGTAGACATGCGGGTTGAGCCACGTGAGCGCGAGCGTGGTCAGGACGACAGGCGCCAGCCGGGTGCGGGTGAGGGTCGCCGTCGCGCTGCCCGGCGTCGCCGAGGCCGAGTCGGCGGCATCCGCTCCGTCCACCTGGAGCTCTTCGCCGCCCC
>NZ_JBLVOH010000176.1:1997-7513 GCF_053543675.1 Microbacterium umsixpiens | reverse complement strand
GCGCCCCCGCCCAACGTGCCACGACGACGAGCCAGGGGGCGGCCGACAGCACGAATCCGAGCCCCGCGACGCCCGCGGCGATCAGTGCGGCATCCGACAGGGCGCAGATGATCACGACAGCCCACACGTGCTCGCGGCGGATTCCCTGGCGCAGCACGAAGACGTTCTGCGCGCCGATGGCGACGATGAGGGAGAGGCCGAGTCCGAGGCCGGCGAGAACGGTGAGCATGGGTCCAGCCTAGGAACCGCCCACCTTGAAGAGAAGTGCAGATTCCTACCGAACCATTAGCATCGCTTATGTGAGGATCGACCCGGAACTCGCCGCCACGCTCGCCGCGATCGTCGACGAGGGCACGCTCGACGCCGCTTCCAGGCGACTGCAGATCACGCCGTCGGCGGTGAGTCAGCGCCTGAAGACGCTGGAGCAGCAACTCGGTCGGATCCTGGTCGTGCGTACGAAGCCCGCGCAGTTGACCGAGGCGGGGGAGGCCGTCGTCCGCCTAGCCCGTCAGATAGCTCTGCTCGAGCACGACGCGCTCCTCGGCGTGGGGATCGACGAGGTCGCGGAGAGCCGGCGGATCAGCATCCCGCTCGCCGTGAACGCCGATTCGATGGCGACGTGGTTCCTCGCGCCGCTCTCCCGGCTCGCGGCCGGCCACGACATCGACTTCGATCTGCACCGCGACGACCAGAACTTCACCGCCCGGCTCCTGGAATCCGGTACCGTGATGGCCGCGGTCACGAGCGAGGCCGCGCCGGTCGCCGGATGCTCGGTGTCGCCGCTCGGCGTACTCGAATACCGGGCGATGGCGGAACCGGGGTTCGCAGCGCGCTGGTTCGCCGACGGAGTGACGGCGGAGGCCCTGAGGGTCGCACCGTTCGTCGACTTCGACCGGCGGGACACGCTGCAGCACGAGTGGCTCCGGGCGATGTCCGTCAGCGAGGCGGGGGTGCCGCGGCACTACGTTCCGGCGTCCCATGACTATGCGCTCGCCGTCGGGCTCGGGCTCGGGTGGGGGATGGTCCCGCTCCTGCAGGAGTCCTCCGGGCTGATCCCGTTGGGCGGCCCGACGCTTCGGGTCCAGCTCTACTGGCAGCAGTGGAATCTGCGCTCGGAGCTGCTCGACACCATCGCTGCCGAGATCGCCGCCGAGGCGCGCAGGGTGCTCGGGGAGACGCCCGTCACTCCGAAGCGATCGCGTCCGGGCTCGCGCCCGAAGCGAGGGCGTGCAGCAGGCGGGTGAGGCTCCCGATGTCGGCGAGGCTCCAGTCCTCGAGCGTGCGGAGCAGCCGGCCTTCCTGAGGGAGCCGCGCGGCTGCGAGGCGCTCTTCCCCCAGGGGCGTGAGCTGCAGCAGGAAGGAGCGGCCGTCGGCGGGATCGGTCGAGCGTTCGACGAGATCGAGCTCCTCGAGCTCGCGCACCATCCGACTGACCTGCCCCTTGTCCAGCAGCATCCGCTCGGACAGCGACGACACCGTGACGGTCTCGCATCGCGCGATCGTGGTGAAGATCTTGTACGCGCCGGGCAACAGGCCGGGGCTCACGCGGTTGGCGTTCTCCGAGATCACGCGACGGAAATGCGTGATCAGTTCGCCGAACTCCGCCTCGAGGGCGCGGACTGCAGCGGCCCGCGCCTCGGGGGTGTCGGACGGGGGATCAGCGTCCGTCGGCGGCTGCATCGTCGTGGGCGTCGCGTGTGCGGCCGACGACGGTGACGGTGCCGGTCGTCGGTGCACCGGACAGCGCCGTGGCATCGGCGATCGCGACGTCGGCCGCGTCATCGACCGGGGTGGCATCGTCGTCTGCGGCGGCGTCCGACTTCGCCGCATCCGCGTGCGCCCGTTCGGTGGTCGTCATCGTGGTGAGCGGACGGTTCGGCAGGAACAGGATCGCGATGAGGCTGATCACCGCGAGCGGGATGCCGATCACGAACGCGTGCGAGATGGCCTGCGCGTAGAAGTCCTCGATGATCGAGCGCACCGGCTCCGGAAGCAGCCGGACCTCGGGCAGCGTTCCACTGGAGAGCTGCGCGGCGACATCGGCGCCCTTGTCGCCGAGCTGGGCGATCGCCGCCCCGATGCGCTCCTTGCCGTCGCTGAACAGGCTGGTGAGACTGTTCGCCAGTACGGCGCCCATGACCGAGACCCCGACCGTGCCGCCGAGGCTGCGGAAGAACGTCACGCCCGAACTCGCGACACCCATCTCACTCGGCTTCGCGACGTTCTGCACGATGAGGACGAGGTTCTGCATGGTCATGCCGACGCCGGCGCCCATCACGAACATGTAGATCGAGACGAGGGCGAAGTTCGTGTCGTAGTGCAGCGTCGACAGCATGACGGAACCGGCGATCAGCAGCACGGAGCCGAGGATCAGATAGCCCTTCCACTTGCCGAAGCGGGTCACGAGCTGGCCGATGACCATCGACGAGATCAGGAGCCCCGCCATCATCGGCAGGGTCATGAGGCCGGCCTCGGTCGGCGTGGCGCCACGGGAGAGCTGCATGTACTGCGCGAGGTACACCGAGGTGCCGAACATCGCGACGCCGATCGAGATCGATGCCAGCACCGACAGGGTGAACGTGCGACCGCGGAAGAGCGTGAGCGGGATGAGGGGCTCGCGGACCTTGAGCTCGACGATGATGAAGGCGATGGCCGAGACGATCGCGCCGCCGACCATGAGCACGGTCTCGGTGCTCCACCAGTCGAACGTCGAGCCGGCGTTCGTGATCCAGATGAGGATCAGCGACACCGCGGCCGAGAGCAGCACGATGCCGACGTAGTCGATCGAGACCTTGCGGGTGCGCTCGGTGCTGATATGCAGCGTCTTCTGCAGGATGATCAGCGCGGCCACGGCGAAGGGGAGGGCGACGAAGAAGTTCCAGCGCCAGTTCGCGACGTCGGTGATCCAGCCGCCGAGGAGCGGGCCGCCGACGGTGGCGACGGCCATCACGGCGCCGAACAGCCCCATGTACCGGCCGCGCTCGCGCGGGCTGATGATGTCGGCCATGATGACCTGGCTGAGGGCGGCGAGCCCGCCACCGCCGATGCCCTGGATGGCGCGGAAGGCGATGAGGGTGTTGGTGTCCTGCGCGAATCCGGCCGCCGCGGTCGCTCCGACGAAGATGACGATCGCGATCTGGATCAGGAGCTTGCGGTTGAAGAGGTCGGCGAGCTTGCCCCAGATCGGCGTGGAGATCGCTGTCGTCAGGAGGGTCGCGGTGATGACCCAGGTGTATGCGGCCTGGTCGCCGCCGAGGTCATGGACGATGACCGGCATCGAGGTGGAGACCACCGTGGTGGCGATCATCGAGACGAACATGCCGAGGAGGAGCCCGGTGAGGGCTTCGAGCACCTGGCGATGCGTCATCTTGACGGGGGAGTCCGTGGTCATGCGAGACCTTTCGCGGTCGGAAGGACGGATGCTGCGACAGCTCTGGCGCGCACAAGATGGTTGAACTGCGTCAACTATATGGGAATCGTTGATCTACGTCAACCATTGTGGCGGGAAATGCGGTGCGCGCGATGTGCCTCGGACGTGCGCGAAATCGCCTTGTTCTGGGGGAAGGCGTCAGTGAGGATGAGGGCACGGCGGGGATGCGGGGCCTCTGCGAGGCGGTCGTTCTCAGGCATTCACGCGATCGCCTGATTCCTGAGGGGGACTCCGATGGCTACCAAAGACACGCAGCGCAAGGTTCTCGCCGTCCTGGCGGGCGGACTCGTCCTCGGGGTGGGGGTGGCCGTCACACTCGCCGCGTGGAACGACTCCGAGTTCGCGAACGGGACCTTCACCGCCGGATCCTTCACGTTCACGGGCTCCACCGACGGAACGACGTTCAGCGAGCACGCGACCGACGACGCGGCAGCCTCGCTGACCTTCGAGCTCAACCCGACGAACCTCAGCCCGGGCGACGTGGTGTACGCGCCGTATGCCCTGCGTCTCGGCGGCACCTACGACGCCACGCTCGACGCCGTCGCTCCCGTCGGGGCAGGCGACTTCGTCACCGCGGGCAAGCTGACCTACGACGTCGTGTCGACGGGGACGACCTTCGGCTGCGACGAGACCGCGTTCGCCGCGGGAACCGCGGTACCTGCGACGATGACGCCGGGCACGGACGTCAACCTGTGTATCCAGGTCACCGCCGCCTCCGGTGCGGGCGGGATCGAGCAGGGCGACACGGGAACCGTCACATGGCAGTGGAACGCGACCTCGGTGCAGCCGTAGCGCCCACCCGCCGCTCGTTGCGCGCGTCCGTTCGCCCGCGGCCCTCGCATGCATTTCGGCGCGTGCGGGCCCTGCTCGCCGGCGGGCTGGTGCTCGGCGTCGGCGCGACGATGACGATCGCGGCGTGGACCGACCAGGAACTCGCGACGAGCACGGTCAGCGCCGGGAGCTTCTCGATCGCGTCGCGGTCCGATCAGGGGGCATTCGCGTCGCACGGACCCACCGAGACCGTGCTCACCGTGCCTCTCGACGCGACGGGCCTCTACCCCGGGGTGAAGAAGGCGGCGTATGTGCAGGTGCAGGCGTCGGGCACCCTGGGTGGCACGGTCAACCTCACCGCCGTCGCTGTGACGAACAACGCGGGCACGGCGCCGACCGGAGCGGACCTCGCGCTGCAGAACGCGATCAGGGTCAACATCGCCGTGGTCGCTGCACCCGCCAACTGCACGACGACGGCGACCGCGACGGCCGCTCTGACCGCGGTTCCCGCACTTCCCGCGCAGACACTCACCGTGACCCCGCTCAACACGATCACGTATTGCATCGTGCTCGAGCTGCCCTCAGATGCGACCGGAACGGCGCAGGGCGGCACCGTGAAACCGACCTGGACCTTCACCGGAAGCACGAGCTGAGAGACGACATGGCCACCATCGCACGCGGCGCCCGCGCAGTGGGACGCGGAGTGCGCGAGGTGCTGCTCACTCTGGCAGCCATCGGCGGTGTGATTTGCATCGTGCTCGTGATCATGGCCTTCACCGGTGGTTATTCGCTCATCATGTTCAAGACCGGGTCGATGGCGCCGACCATCCCTGCTGGATCCGTCGCACTCGTGCAGAAGATACCCGCTTCCGACATCGCGGTCGGTGACGTCGTGACGGTGGATCGGGATGCAGCCCTGCCGATCACGCACCGCGTCAGCGGGGTCGAGCCGGCGGATGCGGGCGACATGCGCACCCTCACCATGAAGGGTGACGCGAACGACGTCGAGGATCCGGCGCCGTACACCGTGTCCGACGTCCGCATCGTCCGTGGCTCGGTGCCCGCCCTCGCGAATGTCATCGTCTGGTTCGGCAGCCCGTGGGTGCTCGGCGGGGTCACGCTCGGTGCATCGCTGCTGGTCGTGTGGGCGTTCTGGCCGCGGAGGGAGCGCGTGGCGCCGGAGGAATCCTCCGACGACGTCGAGGGTCCAGCGGCTCCGGACGCGCTGGTCGCGGCGGGGGCCAGACGGAGGGATCGGCGCCCATGAGACGCCTGAGCGTCGGAGTCGTCGTGCTCTTCATGCTGCTCGGCTCGG
>NZ_JBLVOH010000176.1:0-1977 GCF_053543675.1 Microbacterium umsixpiens | reverse complement strand
CCGACGACGGAGGTCATCCAGGGGCGCATCCTGCGGCTCGTCTCGGTGGCGGACTGGGAAGCCGCCGGATCGCTGCTCCCCGGGCAGCAGGTGCGATGGGATGTCGCCGTCAGCGCAGAGGCGCCGGATCCGGGGATCGTGACGATCGCCCTGAGCGCCACCGGCGAGGCGCCGCTGCTCCTCGACGTGTCGATCTGTCTGCGCGCCTGGCAGGGGAGCGGATGCCCCGGCGGTGCCGTGATCGTGCGCTCGGCATGGCAGGTCCCGCGCGACGGCGGCGAGGTGCGGCTCGGTGAGGTCGCCGACACCGACGTCGCGCACGTCCGGCTCTCCATCGGGCTCGGCGAAGAGGCGGCGGGCTCGACGACTCTCCGCCTCCATGCCAGCGGCATCGGTGAAGACGCGATCGTCGGTCCCGGTGGAGGCCTGGCAGCGACCGGCCCGACGCCGCTGCCGCCGTGGGTGCTCGCCGGTGCATCGGCGCTGGTCGTCGTCGGTGTCCTGCTCGTCGCTCGTCGTCGTGCCGTGTCGATCGGTGTCGAGCCGCGTGAACCCGGCGGTGTCCGATGAGTCCCGAGAAGCGTCTGCGGTCGGCGGGCGCCGTGCTCGGAATCTCGCTGCTGATCGGGGTCGGCCTCGCCCCGACCGTCCCGTCGACCGAGGCGGCGTGGACGGATGTGGAGCGGGCGACCGCGACCGGAACCTCGATCAACGTCCCGGAACCCATCGCCTCCGCATCTCCCGGCTGCGTGGCGAGCAGTGGACTGCTGGGCGCCAACCCGAAGGTGACCATCTCCTGGCGGGCACCGGCCGCCGCGACGGGGTACGACCTGACGAAAGCCGAGTTCGGGCAGATCGTCAATCAGGGCCTCCTCGAGCCGATCCTGAGCAACCTCCTCGGGAACGTCCAGACGACGGGATCCGCGGCTGCCTACGTCACCGTCATCGACGGGGGCCTGCTCACGGGGCTTCTGGGGGCGACGAAGACCTTCGGCATCCGCTTCACCGGGCCGGGCGGGTGGAAGTCCGACTGGCTCGTGGCGAACGCGACCATGGGATTGCTCGGCGCGAACCCGCAGTGCACGATGGGCACCGCAGCCAGCTACTAGGTCGAAGCCGAGAGGTCAGTCGGCCAGTGCCAGTGCACGGAACGCGTCGCGTTCGCGGAGCTGCTCGCGGCGGCTGGCTGCGGCATCCTCCGGAGTGAGGCTCGGGACCTGCCGGCCGGTGGTGCGTCGGTAGAGCTCGTCGATGAGGTCGGTGGCGAGGCCGACCAGCTTGGCGATCTCGCGGTCGTCGCGGTCGATCCATACACAGCGCGGCTCGTCGTGGATCGGGGAGAAGTCGACGTGCTCCTCCCAGACGAACAGTGTCCGCTCGGCGCCGAGGACGTGCTGCTGCCACCAGATCTGGCGGAGGTAGGTGCGCGGGATGCCGCGGAACGCCTTGTTGGTCGTCTTGATCTCGGCGAGCTTCACTCGCCCCTCGGCGTCGACCGCGATGCCGTCGGGCGTAGCCAGGTGCCGGTGCTCGACTTCGGCGCGGAACAGGGCGGAAGACGGGAGGATGCCGTGGGTCGCTGCCACCCACGCCGCGATCTCGGGCTCCCGCCGCCGGCCGTGATCGGTGTAGGCGTTGCCGCCGAAGCGGGGGCCTCCGCCGAGCTTGGAGTCCGCCGCGCGAGCGATCGACTTCTCGGAGGTGAGTCCGGCGACGTCGGTGGCGGTGATCCCCCGGGAGCGTGCGCGCATCCACGCCACGCGGTCGCGAGAATCCGCGACGATGCGGGCGGCGAGTTCGGGGGTCACCCTTCGACCCTAACCCCGCCCGCCGACCCTCCCTCGCACACACGCCGCCCTCCCGCCCCCGCATCCCCGGCCCTCCCCTTCCGCCGAGTGCACGGCTTGATGCCGAGCGCACGGCCCGTTCGCGCGTGTAGCCCGTGCGCTCGGCAGCATCCGGTGCACTCGCGGTGTG
>NZ_JBLVOH010000175.1:5137-6470 GCF_053543675.1 Microbacterium umsixpiens | reverse complement strand
GCGACCCTCGACGAGCTCACCCACGACCGCGAGAGCTCGAACGACGACGACGAACACGACCCCGAGGGCGTCACGCTCTCGTCGGAGTGGTCACGGCTGACCGGGCTCGCCGAGGCGGCAGCATCCGAACTCCGACAGGTCGACGACGCGCTGGCGCGAATGGATGCCGGCACCTACGGCGTCTGCGCGAACTGCGGCCGGCCGATCCCCGCGGCACGACTGCAGGCACGGCCGTTCGCCGAGTACTGCGTCGCCTGCGCCGAGAAGCTCGGGCACTAGCCCTGACACGGGTGGCGAGCACGAGTAGCATCCCACCCATGCCCATCACACTCGAGAACGTCGGGATCGCCGTGCGCGACCTGGAAGCCACCATCTCCTTCTTCACCGACCTCGGCCTCACGGTGCTCGGTCGCGACGAGGTCAGTGGGGAGTGGGCGGCGACCGCGGTCGGACTCGACGGCAACCACGCGAAGATCGCGGTGCTGCAGACCCCCGATGGGCGCGGCCAGATCGAGCTGTTCGAGTACATCCACCCGGATGCGATCGAGACGGAGCCGACCCTTCCGAACGAGATCGGTATGCATCGCATCGCCTTCTCGGTCGACGACATCGACGAGTCGCTCGCGATCGCGGCCCGCCACGGCTACCACCCGCTGCGCGGCGTCGCGAACTACCAGGACGTCTACAAGCTCACCTACCTCCGCGGCCCCAGCGGCATCCTCGTGATGTTCGCGCAGGACCTCACGAAGAGCTGACCATCCCGCGCCAGATCACCTCGATCGCGGCCCGCATCCGCTCGACCACGGCAGGATCGTTGACCCGGTCGCCGCGCACGACGAGCTGGTAGTACGCGACGCCCGCGATCGCATCGAAGCAGGCTTCGACGTCGAGGTCGGGGCGCAGCTCGCCCCGCGCCATCCCCACCCGGAGTGCGTTCTGCAGCGGCACCCGGCGCCGCGACACGTGCGATTCCCAGTAGGTCCGCTGCAGGGCACGGTCGGCCATCACCAGGCGGATGCGCTGCCGGAACCGCTCCTCGGAGTATCCGGGAGCCGAGGGGGCGACACCGTCGGCACCGAGTCCGAGCCCCGCGAGCAGGATCTCGTGCAGGTCGGCATCGGCGGGATACTCCGGCGGCACCTCGCGGCCGACGTCGAGCGCCGCGGCGATCAACAGGGTGAGTGAGGGCCAGCGCCGATACAGTGCCGCCCGGCTCACCCCGCTGCGGGCGACCACGCGCGACACCGTGACCTCGTCGCCCGCGTCGATGATGTCGAGCGTCGCCGCGACGATCTGCCCGTCGAGGTCTTCGTCACGCGGACGACCGGGGCGG
>NZ_JBLVOH010000175.1:2697-5117 GCF_053543675.1 Microbacterium umsixpiens | reverse complement strand
GGCGTCCGCCGTCAGAACCGTCACGCGGCGAGCGCCCGCTCGCGCAGCCGGGCGATCGTGGCATCCGAGAGTCCCGCGTCGCGCAGCGGGGTGAGCGGGTCGCCGTGCTGTGCGCGGAGGGTGTCGAGCAGGCTGCGCATCGACAAGTCCATCGACCCCTCGAGCAGCGACGAGGTCTTCCCGAGCGCGTCGGCGTCGAAGCCCAGCGCCTTCCACATCGCGCCCATCACGGGTGCGGTGCGCGCCATGATCGCGACCATGTTTTCGCCGGTGCGGGCGTAGTCGGTGACGATGTCGTCGTCGGCGGCGCCGAGGGCGAGCAGCAGCATCGCCGCCAGCACACCCGTGCGATCGCGACCCGCTGCACAGTGGAAGGCCGCAGCCCCCGGCGTGTAGGCGATGACGTTGAGCGCGATCACGAGCTGCGGCGCCGCGCCGTCCACCATGCGCTGGTACATCAGGCCCATCGCCTCGTGGGTGAGCGCGGGCTTGTCGCGGTCCATCGACTCCCCGACATCCGCGATCAGGGGCAGGTGGTGGTACGCGACCGGATGCTCGGCGAGCGGTCCACGTCCCGTCACCGAGACCTCGAGCGGCGAACGCAGGTCGATGATGGCGGTGAGTCCGCCCGCGACGAGGTCGCCTGCGACCTGCGCGGTCACGTAGGCGAGGTCGTCGGTGCGGATGGCGAGCCCCTCGCGGAGCACGCCGCCGTCGATCGCGATGCCGCCGAGATCGCGCAGGTTGACCGGTGCGCTGAGGACGAGGTCGGTGTCGATGAGGGTCATGTGATTCTCCTTCGGATGAGGGCGCTGCCCTGGTCGATCGCCGTGACGAGCATGATGATGCAGATGATGATGGCGCTGAGGTGGCCGTAGTCGTACATGCGCATGGCGGTGGTCAACTCCAGACCGATGCCGCCGGCGCCGACGAGGCCGAGGATCGTCGCCCCGCGCACGTTCCCCTCGAACAGCAGCAGTGTGTACGAGGTGAGCAGGGGCGCGGCCTGCGGCAGGATGCCGTACTGGATGACCTGTCGCTTCGAGGCGCCGACGGCCTCCATCGCGACGACGGGCCCGCGGTCGACCTGCTCCATCGCCTCGGCGAAGATCTTGCCGATCGAGCCGATGGAACCGAGCGTCATGGCCAGGATGCCGGCGAAGGGTCCGAGCCCGACGGCCGAGACGAACATGAGCGCGAACACCAGGTCGGGCACCGAGCGGATGATGTTCATCATCCAGCGCGTCGGGTAGTACAGCCACTTCGGCGCGAGGGTGGACGTGGCCCCGAATGCGACGAGGAGCGACAGCACCGCGCCGAGCACCGTGCCGACGACCGCCATCTGGAACGTCTCGAGCAGCAGCGCGAGGATGGTGCCGATGTTCGAGAAGTCGGGCGGGAACAGGCGCGACAGGAACTCACCCATGTTGATCGCGCCCTCGCCGAGCTTCACGAAGTTGAACTCGGCGCCGTTGAACGACCAGAGCAGCAGCAGGAACGCGACCGGCAGGCCGATCAGGAACCGCGTCCGCGGCACCCGGAAGGCACTTTCGAGCCGGGCGCGCTCGGCCGGATCCAGCGTCGCGCGCGCGGTGCGGTCCGCGCGGTCTGCGCGGGGTTCAGTGGTCGTGGTCATCGCCGTCCTCCTCGTCGTCGTAGAGCGGGCTCAGGGCGGCGGCATCCAGCTGCGAGGTCGCCCCCGAGACGAGCATCTCGCCGTGCCGCAGCCCGACGATCCGGTCGCTGTGCGCGAGGGCGAGGGGCAGCACGTGCAGGCTCACCAGCACCGGGATGCCGTCGTCCGTCGCGATCTCGCGCAGCAGTTCGAGCACCGAACCCGCGAGCTTCGGGTCCAGCGAGGCCACCGGCTCATCGGCCAGGATCACTTTCGGCTGCTGCATGAGCGCCCGGGCGATCGCCACGCGCTGCTGCTGTCCGCCCGAGAGCGAGCGGGCGGGGGCGGATGCCTTGTGCGCGATGCCGACCCGGTCGAGCAGTTCGAGCGCCCGACGGCGGTGCGCGGTCGAGAAACCCCCGGCCAGGTTGATCGGCCCCGCGCCGTGCAGAGCCCCCGTGAGCACGTTGGTCATGACGCTGAGACGGGGGATCAGGTTGAACTGTTGGAACACCTGCCCGACCTCGGAACGCAGCGTGCGCAGCTCGCCGCGGGCGAGATTCGTGACGTCGTGCCCGGCGACCCGCACCGTGCCGGCCGAGATGGGCGCGAACCCGGTCAGGCTCCGCATCAAGGTCGACTTGCCCGAACCGGAGGCCCCGAGCAGAGCCACCATCTCGCCCGGGAACAGGTCGAGGTCGACGCCGTCGAGCACGGTGTTCTCGTCGTACGCCACCTGGAGGCCGCGCACGGTCACGAGCGGCAGCGCCTGGCGCAGCTCGGCGGTGGGGGTGCGCGTTTCGTC
>NZ_JBLVOH010000175.1:2056-2677 GCF_053543675.1 Microbacterium umsixpiens | reverse complement strand
GCGTTCCTCGGCTCGTTCGGTGGCGCGGCCGTCGCGACGGTACTGCCGCCCGCCGCGTTCAAGCCCATCATCGTCATCGCTCTGCTGGTCGTCGCCCTGTTCACCGCGTTCCGACCGCAGATGGGCGCGGCGACGAAGCTGCGGTACCACGGGCACAAACACCACATCATGGCGGGTGCCGCCGGGCTCGGCATCGGCTTCTACGACGGGATGATCGGCCCGGGCACGGGCACTTTTCTCGTCATCACGCTCGTCGCCCTGCTCGGTTACGACTTCCTGCAGGCGAGCGCGAAGGCGAAGATCGTGAACCTCGCGACGAACGCGGGCGCACTGATGCTGTTCATCCCGCACGGGGCGGTGCTGTGGCTGCTGGGCGGCATCCTCGCGGTGGCGAACGTCGCGGGCAGCTACCTGGGGTCGCGGATGGCGATCTCGCGGGGGACGACCTTCATCCGTGTCGTCTTCCTCGTGGTCGTGGTCGGCCTGATCGCGAAGCTCGGGGTCGACGTGTGGAACGAGAACATCGTCCCCGTGCTCGCGCTCCTCGGCTGAACGGCGTTTCGTCTCGTCGCTGCGCTCCTCGCTCAACGACCGGAGGCACCTCGGTCGACGACGTTTCGT
>NZ_JBLVOH010000175.1:0-2036 GCF_053543675.1 Microbacterium umsixpiens | reverse complement strand
CGAGCGGAGCGAGACGAAACGCTGGACAGGGTCACTTGAGGTCCTTGAGCTCGACACCGGCGACAGCCGCGATCTCCGCGAAGGACTCGAAGTCCGCTCCGTCGGGGTCGACCGTCTGCGGGGCCGCCGCGAACGCACCGTAGGCGCCGAGGCGCTCGGCGTTCTCGGGCGAGAACACCTCGGCGATTCCGTCCTGGATCACCTTGCGGGTCTCGGCATCCAGCGACGGGCGGCCGAGCACGGCGCCCTGGATGTCCATCGCCGGGCTCTCGCCCACCGCACGCCACTCGCCGTCCTCGAACGGGAACATCGGGGCACCGAGCTCGGTGAGCATGACCGCGGTGCACGCGGCATCCACCTGGCCCTGCTCCAGCGCGGCGAAGCTGCCCTCGTGCCCGCCCGCGAAGATGGCCTCGTAGTCGGTGCCCTGCTCGAGCCCGGCCTCGTGCAGCATGTACACGGGCATGAAGTAGCCCGAGCTGGAGGCCTGGTCCGCGAACGCCACCGTCTTGCCCTCGAGGTCTTCGACGGTCTGGATGGGCGAGTCCTCGAGCACGACACAGGTCGACACCGGCTTGCCGTCACCCTGGAACGCGACCAGCGCGTCGACCTCTCCGGTGTTCACGGCGAGCGCGGAGGGGAAGCCGCTCATGATTCCGATGTCGACGTGATCGGCGCGGATCGCCTCGACGACGCTCAGGTAGTCGGGCACATCCGTGATCTCGACATCGCGGCCGGTCGCCTTCTCGAGCAGTTCGGCGAACACCTCGACGGGGTTCTCGGCGGTGGGGTCTTCGCCGACGGGAATCGTGGCGATCGTGATGGGGGCGTCGGGATCGGCCGGGGCCGCCTCGGCGGTCGGGCTCTGGCATCCGGTGAGGGCGAGGGCGGCCACGCCCAGGAGGCCGACGACGGGCAGGGTGAAGCGGCGCATGATGACCTTTCGGGAGGAGAGTCCCCGGAATTCCGAGAACATCGGTATTCCAACTCCCGAAGGTGACGGGCAATTACGAGACCGCCGTACTCCGAATGGAACGTCGGATGAACGGACGGTGTCGTCGGACAGCCGAAGCGGGGCAGCCCCCGAAGGGAACTGCCCCGCCACGAGAGGAACCTACGGCAGCGCCGGGCCTCCTGGTCCCGCACCCGGAACCGGGTAGTACACGGGCGGAGTGTCATCCCACGCCGACGGCAGCATCAGCAGGTCGTCGTAGTGGTGCATGGCGATGCCGCCGAACGAGGCGTCGTCCTGGAACGCCGCGTACGTCTTGTCGAGCTCGCCCTCGAGGTAGGTGCGACCCTCCTCCCAGAACGTCACAGTCTCGGGGTCACCCGTGCCGGAGAGGTCCTTGGTCTCGATGCCGACCACGACCGAGTTCGGCTTGCCGATCTGGTTCGCGTAGTCGATCTCGTGCTGCGCCTGGGCGATGATGCCCGCACTGCCGTCGGCCGTGTCGCGGTAGTCCATGATCGCGATGTAGTCGGTCATGTCCTGGATGTGGTCGCTGAGCGGCTTCGTCTGGCCGTTCCAGGTGATCGAGGTGCAGCAGGCCGAGGAGTCCAGCCAGCGCGGGATCGCGGGCCCGACCAGCACCGGCAGCCCGGAGGCGTCGCGCCGCTCGATGAGCGTGTCCAGGATCTCGAGCCACCGGTTCGGAAGGCCGCCGCTGCCGGGCAGCTTCCAGTCGGTGAGGATGTAGGGCTCGATGTCGACGTTGATGCCGTCGAAGCGCGCGGACTCCGGCACGGCGAGGTTGTAGTCGAGGACCTTCTCGAACTCGTCGACCGCGAAGTGCTCGAACTGCTCCAGGGCGCCCAGGTACGGCGGACGCGTGCCGCCGGCGACGGTGGCCTGCACGTGGTAGCCGCGGGCGCGCGCCCACTCCACGAACGCCACGACCTCGTCGCGCGAGTCGCGCAGCATGTCGGTGGTGCCGTACTTGTCGACGCCGAGGTAGATCGTGCGGATGGGGTCGGACCCGAAGGTCGTGGTGTCGTCCATCACGGCGCCGAGGCGGTCGCGGGCGTCTTCATCG
>NZ_JBLVOH010000174.1:4165-15216 GCF_053543675.1 Microbacterium umsixpiens | reverse complement strand
TTCACGACGATGCTGACGATCTTGGGCGCGCGCACGACGACCTTGACGATCTCGCGGTCGCCGATCGAACGGATCACGCGCTCGTCGGCACGAGCCAGCGCTTCGAGCTCGGACTCGCCGATGCGCGCCGAGACCTCGAGCTGTGCGCGGACCTTGCCGCCCACCTGCACGACGGCGGTGATCGTGTCCTCGACCAGCAACGCCGGATCGGCGGACCGCCACGGCACCAGGCCGACGGAGGGCTCGTGACCCAGGATCTCCCACACCTCTTCGGCGGTGTGCGGGGCGAACAGGTCGAGCATCACGGCGATCGTCTCGGCGGCCTCACGCACGGCGGGATCGGCGGCACCGGCAGCACCGTCGATCGTCTTGCGGGTGAGGTTCACCAGCTCCATGAGGCGGGCGACCAGCACGTTGAACTTCGTCTGTTCCACGAGAGCCGGGGCCTCGGCGAGCAGCTTGTGCGTCGCGCGGCGCAGTGCGGGGTTCCCACCGTCGAACACGACGTCGACCGGACTCGCGACGTCGCCGGCGATCCGCAGCACGCGGGCCAGGAACTTCTGCGCACCGGCCGTGGAGACGTCTTCCCAGTTGATGTCATCCTCCACCGGGCCCGCGAAGGCCAGAGCGACACGGACGACATCGGCACCGGGGTCGATCATGCTCGACGAGAACTCGACCAGGTTGCCCTTGCTCTTCGACATCTTCGATCCGTCGAGAAGAACCATGCCCTGGTTGATCAGCGTCGTGAAGGGCTCGGTGAAGTCGATCAGCCCCATGTCGAACAGCACCTTCGTGATGAAGCGCGCGTACAGCAGGTGCAGGATCGCGTGCTCGACACCACCGATGTACGAGTCGACAGGAGCCCACCGGTCGGCCTGAGCCGGGTCGAATGCGACGGTGTCGCTGTTCGGCGACAGGAAGCGCAGGAAATACCAGGAGCTGTCGACGAAAGTGTCCATGGTGTCGGTGTCGCGCAGCACCGGGTCACCGGTCCCGGGGGCCGTGGTGCGCACCCAGCGCTCCGCTGCCCCGAGCGGCGAGGTGCCCTTGGGCGAGAGGTCGAGACCTTCCACACTGGGCAGCTTCACCGGCAGCTGGTCTTCGGGAACCGGGATGATGTCCCCGTCCTCGGTGTGCAGCATCGGGATGGGAGTGCCCCAGAAGCGCTGGCGCGAGATCAGCCAGTCGCGCAGGCGGTAGTTCTTCGCCGCGCGTCCGGTGCCGGATGCGTCCAGCTGCTCGATCGCGCGGGCGATCGCGTTGCGCTTGGACAGTCCGTTCAGCGCACCCGAGTTGATCATGCGGCCTTCGCCGGTCAACGCGATGCCTGTGGATGCCGGGTTCTGCTCGTCGAGCGCGGCGCCGGTGTCGATCGGCACCCCTTCGTCGTCGACCTCGATCACGGGCATCGCGCCGGTGACAGGAGCTGTCGTGTCGACCACGACCTTGACGGGCAGGTCGAACGCGCGGGCGAAGTCGAGGTCGCGCTGATCGTGGGCGGGAACTGCCATGACGGCACCGTGACCGTAATCGGCGAGCACGTAGTCGGCCGCCCACACCGGGAGCTTCTCGCCGTTGACCGGGTTGATCGCGTAGCGCTCGAGGAAGACACCGGTCTTCGGGCGGTCCGTGGACTGCCGGGCGATGTCCGTCTCCTTCTGCACCTGCTCCAGGTAGGTGCGGAAGCGCTGGCGCACCTCGTCAGGCGCATCCGCCGCCAGCTCGGACGCCAGGTCGGAATCGGGTGCGACGACGAAGAAGGTAGCTCCGTGCAGCGTGTCGGGGCGCGTCGAGAAGACGGTGACCGGCTCTTCGCGACCCTCGATGACGAAGTCGACATCCGCACCGATCGAGCGTCCGATCCAGTTGCGCTGCATCTGCAGCACCTTGTGCGGCCAGAAGCCCTCGAGCTGGTTGAGGTCGTCGAGCAGACGGTCGGCGTAGTCGGTGATGCGGAAGTACCACTGCGTGAGCTTCTTCTTGATGACCTCGGCACCGCAGCGCTCGCAGCGACCGTCGACGACCTGCTCGTTGGCCAGCACGGTCTGGTCGTTGGGGCACCAGTTGACCGGGCTCTTCTTGCGATAGGCCAGCCCACGCTCATAGAGCTTCAGGAACAGCCACTGGTTCCAGCGGTAGTACTCGGGGTCGGACGTGTGCAGGACGCGCGTCCAGTCGTAGGAGGTACCGAACTCCTTCAGGCTCTGCTTCTGCTGATCGATGTTCGCGTAGGTCCACTCCCGAGGGTCGGCGCCGCGCTTGATCGCCGCGTTCTCCGCGGGCAGGCCGAAGGAGTCCCAGCCGATCGGGTTGAGCACGTTGTGCCCGCGGTGACGCCAGAACCGCGCCACCATGTCGACGTACGCGTAGTTCTCGGCGTGCCCCATGTGCATGTCACCGGACGGGTAGGGGAACATCCCGAGCACGTACTTGCGCGGCCGGGTGTCTTCCTCGCCGCCGGTGAGGAACGTGCCGTTCTCCGCCCAGTACTTCTGCCACTTCGTCTGGATGGCGTGCGCCGACGGAGTCTCGTCATCGGCGGGAGCGGTGGACAGGTTCTCAGACAACGAACGCACGACCAATCTGAAGGAAAAAGCGGGATCAGTTCAGGATATCGGAACGCCAGACCCCCGGCATTTCCGCACCGAGCGCGGCGAGGGGAGCTCGCGCCTTGGTCGCGACCTCGGCGACTTCGGATGCGGCGACCGATCCCCAGGTGATGCCTCCGCCCGCGCCGACGACCGCCTGGTCGCCATCGATCAGGATGCTGCGGATGACCATGGCGAGGTCGAGCACGCCGTCCGCCCCGATGTACCCGAAGCAGCCGGCGTAGACGCCGCGCGGCCCGCCTTCCAACTCGTGCAGTCTCGTCATCGCGGAGAGCTTGGGGGCGCCAGTCATGCTGCCGGCGGGGAAGGCCGCGTCGAGCAGCGAACCGACGGTCGTCCCGGCCGCGGCGACACCGCTCACGGTGCTCACGAGCTGATGGACGGCCGGGTAGCTCTCGACCACCCACAGTCCGTCGACGCGGATGCTCCCCGGCTCGCACACGCGGGAGAGGTCGTTGCGCATCAGATCGACGATCATCACGTTCTCGGCGCGCTCCTTGCGATCCGCCGCGAGTTCTGCGGCCAGCGCGGCATCCTCCTCCGGATCGGCGCCCCGAGGCCGGGTCCCCTTGATGGGGCGGGTGCGGATCACTCCCCCTTCGGCGTGGAGGAACTGCTCGGGGCTGGCGCTCAGCAGGGTGCGGCCGCCGATGCGGACGAAGCCGCCGTGGTGCGCGGGCGTCGCAGCGCGCAGGCGACGGTAGACGTCGACGTCATCATGCGCCCCGGCCACCGTGAACCGCGTCGTCAGGCACAGCTGGTAAGCGATGCCGGCGCGGATCAGGTCGCGGCAGCGTTCGATGAGCGCGGCGTACTCGTGCGGATCGTGGCGCGCTTCGGCGACGCGACGCGCACCGTCGGGGACCTTCAGGGGGACCGTGTCGTCCGCCGGCTGCGGGACGGCGGAGACTTCCGCTGTCCACGAGGGGAGCTCGTCGTCGGCGCTGAGCACCCAGGTGTGCCGCGCGGCATGATCGAACGCGACGACATGTGTGGCGCGCAGCCAGGAGCCGCCCGGCTCGTCGACGGGCCCACTCACCGGGGCGCCGGCGGCCGCGGCACCGGACTCGTAGTCGAGCCAGCCGACCCACCCACCGGAGAAGGGCGGACGGGTGCGATCGGTCGGAGCCGCATCCAGTGCCACCTCCCGCGGCAGGGACGAGCGCTCCCCCGTGCCGACGAAGCTCCAGCCCTGCGCGGCATCCGCGCCGGCGTCGAGCCAGAAGACATCGGCGACGCGCGCTTCGAGCATCCGGAACACGGCCCACGGCTCCGCCCAGGACGGGAGGAGGCGAGCGGTCAACTGTTCGGGCACCTTTCCAGCCTAGGACCGGGTCGCTCCCGTATTCTCATGACGTGGACGACCTCCTGCTCTGGCTCCTCGACACCGTGCAGTCGATCGATCCGATCACGCGCACGCTGGTCGCGGGGCTCGCCGTCATGCTGGAGACCAGCATCCTGATCGGCCTCATCGTCCCCGGGGACACCATCGTCATCATCGCTTCGATGGGCGTCGCCACCGTGTGGGAGGGCATCGCGATGGGCGTCGCCGTCGTGATCGGAGCGCTGATCGGCGAGAGCATCGGATTCTGGCTCGGACGCTGGCTCGGCCCGCACATCCGCGTGTCGTGGCTCGGCCGCAGGATCGGCGAGCACAACTGGGTCCGCGCAGAGAACTATCTCGAACGCCGCGGCGGCATCGCGATCTTCCTGTCCCGGTTCCTCCCGGTGCTGCACTCCCTCGTGCCTCTCACCGTCGGCATGAGCGAGTACCCGTATCGCAAGTTCCTGGCCTGGACCGCTCCGGCGTGCGTGCTCTGGGCGACCGCGTACGTGAGCGTGACCTCCCTCGCGGCCGGCAGCTTCCGCGAACTCGTCGATCGCGTGCACTTCGCCGGCTACATCTTCGTCGGCGTCATCGCGCTGTTCCTGCTCCTCGCATTCCTCGGCAAGAAACTGCTACAGCGGCTCGAAGCCCGTCATCAGGAGGCCCCGGAGTCGGCAGCCGACTCCGACGTGAAAGACTGAGTCAATGGCATCGGCTCCCCCAGCCCCCCGGATCCACTGGTTCGCCCGACTCGAGCATCGCCTCCATGTCTGGCGTGAAGGTCGTGCGCGCCGTCGTGGCCGTGTCGCCACGATCCTCCCGTTCCCCGGCTACGGCGGTCCGGGCTGGGTGCGGGTCGTGGGTCGAGTGCTGATCGTGCCCCCGCAGCGTCGCACCCGCGACGGCGAGCCGGCGAGCGTGCGCGGCTGGCGCAGCTTCGTCGGGATCCCGGTCGGGTACGCGACCGTGACCGTGCATGTCGGCGAGACGACGCATCAGCTGGTCGCCGATCGCGGTGGCGTGGTCGATGCGAAGATCCCCGTCGACCTGGAGCCCGGCTGGCAGAACTTCATGATCTCGGTCGAGGGGCAGGAGCCCGTCGAAGCCGGCGCCTTCATCGTCGCCAAGGAGACCACGTTCGGCGTCGTGTCCGATGTCGACGACACCGTGATGGTCACGGCCCTGCCGCGTCCGTTCATCGCCTTCTGGAACTCCTTCGTGCTCGATGAGCATGCCCGCCTCCCCGTGCCCGGAATGGCCGTGCTGCTCGACCAGCTGCTGCGACAGCACCCCGGAGCACCGATGGTGTACCTGTCGACCGGCGCGTGGAACGTCGCTCCGACCCTCTGGCGCTTCCTCGGTCGGCATCTCTTCCCGGCGGGGTCGATGCTGTTGACGGACTGGGGCCCCACGCATGAGCGCTGGTTCCGCAGCGGGCGTGAGCACAAGCTCACCAACCTGCGCCGGCTGGCGACGGAATTCCCCGACGTGAAGTGGTTGCTGATCGGCGATGACGGCCAGCACGACGAATCCATCTACTCGCAGTTCATGGACGAGCATCCCGATTCGGTCGCCGGGGTCGCCATCCGGCGCCTGCTGCCCGCAGAAGCCGTGCTCGCCGGCGGTCGTGCCGGCCGAGAGCCGCATTCCGAAGACGTGGCACCGTGGGTGAGTGCCGAAGACGGCGCCGGGCTTCGCGACCTGCTCGGTGAAGCCGGCATCCTGCACTGACGAGACCACAGCACACATGCACACGCTGATCGAGAGGGCGCTCCCCCGCGAAGAATGGCTCACCCGTGAGCAGTCGCATCACGAGCGCGCCGACGCGCTGACCGCCGCGCATCGCGAGCGCTCCTCCCGCTCCGAGAAGCACCCCGTGTGGGACTTCTTGTTCACGTACTACTCCTACAAGCCGGCACAGCTTCGGCGCTGGCACCCGGGAGCCGATGTCGAGCTGCAGGACGCGCCCGAACGTCTCTCGTGGCGCTGGTATTCGCCGGGCGAGACCGAAGGCGGTGTCGTGCCCGATCCCCGATCCTTCGCGCAGGAGAAGGCGGACCTCGCCGCGCTCGTGGAGCGGATGCTGCGCCGCACGGCGTCGCGCCCCGGCCAGTTCGGCTGCTTCGGCCTGCACGAGTGGGCGATGGTGTACCAGGCGGACGAGCACCGTCACGCGGTGCCGCTGCGTTTGGGACGGGCGGGCACGGATGCGGTCGTCGAGAGTCATGACCTGCGCTGCACGCACTTCGACGCGTTCCGGTTCTTCACCCCGGAGGCGGTCCCCCGCAATCGCACGCCCCTGAGCCGCGAGGACCAGCCGCTGTTCGAGCAACCGGGGTGTCTGCACGCGGGGATGGACCTCTACAAGTGGGCGACGAAGCTCGGGCCCCTCATCCCCGGCGAACTCCTCCTCGACTCGTTCGAGCTGGCGCGTGACATCCGGCTGCTGGACATGGAGGCCGCGCCGTACGATCTCTCGGCATGGGATGTCACCCCCGTCCGCATCGAGACGCCGGAGGGCAAGGCGGAGTATGTGCGCCGGCAGCGCGTCTTCGCCGAACGCGGCACCGCACTGCGCAGGGCTCTGCTGGACGCGTGGCTCGGCGACGGCACACGAGAAGCGGCCTGAGCGTCACTCCGCCGGTTCGCAGTCGGCGCAGAGCGTCCATCCCACCGATGCCGCGGACAACTGGGTTCGTAACGTGAGCACCCGCGTCGCCGCTTCTTCGAGCCGCTCCTTCGGCAGAGTGCCGGCTTCGACCGCCGCCGCGATCCCGGCCGCCATCTTGCCCGCGGTCTGCGCATCGGAGCCCGCGATCATCAGCACCAGGTCGTTGCCGGCGGCGATCGCGGCGACACCGTTGGCGACGGGATCCGCATAGGCGGGATTCCCCGACGACAGCAGCATCCCGAGGTCGTCGGTCACCGCCACCCCCTCGAAGCCGAGTTCCTCCCTGGCGATCTCGTGCCACTTCGCCGAGAGGGAGGCTGGCAGGGTGTCCACTGCCGTGTAGGCGAGATGCCCGTACATGAGGAGAGATGCTCCGGCATCGATGCCAGCCGCGAACGGGACAGCCTCCGTACTGCGCCATGCGTCGAGCCCCATGCTCGTGCTCGGGATCGCGGAATGCGAGTCTCCGGGGGCTGCGCCGTGTCCGGGGAAGTGCTTGAGCGTCGAAGCGACGAACTGCTCCTGCGCGGTGGTGGCGGCCGACACTCGATCCGCGGCGCTCGCGGGATCGGTGCCGAGCGCGCGACCGTAGATGAAGGTTCCCGAGTCGGCCGTGAAGTCGGCCACGGTGCCGAAGTTCACCGTGATCCCCGCGCGGGCCACCAGCGACCCTCGAGCCGTGAACGCCGCCGAGGTGGCGTCGACCGGCTGCCGCTTCAGCGTGGTGGAGGCCGCGTACTCATCGCCGTGCAGACGCGAGACGATCCCGCCCTCCTGGTCGACAGCGATCAGCGGCGGCAACGCGGGATCGATGGTCATCGCGGCGGTGAGAGCCTGCAGCTGGGACTCCGAGTCGGGGATGTTCGCTCCCATGAGGATGAACCCGCCGAGACCGGAACTCATGTATGCCCGGAGCGCGGCGGGATCCGTTCCCGACACGTGCCCCATGACCACGGCGGAGGCCTGCTCGGCCACCGACATCTCCTTGACGAGAGCGGTCGCATGCGCGGCCGGGCCGGTCGGCTCCGCGACCGGGGAGACCGCGGCGGAGGTGCGGGAGGCAGCCGTCGACGGGGCGGTCGAAGCGACCGCTGCCGGTGAGGCGCACAGTGCCGCCGTCGCGACGACCGCCAGCGCTCCTGCGGCCCATCGACGGTATCGGGACATGACGGGTCCGGTGCGGTGTGGACGCGTCAGCAGCCGAGCGCCTCGGTGATCGGCACCGCCGTGGCGGCGTCGCCGTTGCCGAAACGGATCGTGCGGCCGATGGTGCACGATCCGTGGAGCGATGCGGCGATGACCCCGGCGACGTCTGCCCGCGACACGGCTCCGCTGCCCGCTGGGTCGATCTGGATCCGCGCGGTCGGCTCGTCGAACGTGAGCGTGCCGGGAGCGAGGATCGTGCCTTCCAACCCGCTGCCGCGCAGATGCTCGTCGGCCGCCCACTTCGCATCCGCGTACGGGAAGAAGGAGTCGCCCTCCGGGACACCGTGATCGGCCGTGGATCCGAGCCACGACACCATCACGTAGCGGCGGACGCCCGCCCGCTCGGCCGCATCCATCGATCGCTGAGCGGCGTCACGATCCACCGCGTACGTGCGCTCCGGTGATCCGCCACCGGCACCGGCCGACCACACGACCGCGTCGTGCCCGCGGATGATCTCGGCGAGCTCGTCCACGTCGAGATTCTCGATATCCGCGACGAGGGCCTCGGCCCCCGTCGCTTCGACATCGGAGGCGTGCTCCGGGTTGCGGATCACGCCGGTGACCTCATCACCGCGGGCGACGAGCAGTGGCGCGAGCAGAAGGGCGATGCGGCCGTGGCCGCCGAAGACGATGATGCGCGACATACCCTCACCCTACGCGCCCCCTCCGACCTCAGCGCGGGGTCTGATCGCTGTCGATCACGAATGCCTGCGGATGGCTCGGCAGGTAGCGGACGACCACCGGCTCGCCGCTCGCCAGGTAGACGTCGCGGTCCGGGTACACGGCGGGCGTGAAGAAGTTGCTCTCCAGCGTGTACTCGACGCCCTCGGCGGTCGTGAAGGTCACCCAGTCCCCCTCCAGTGTGCCGGTGGTCGGGCGGCCGTTGTCGTAGATATAGGCACGGGTCACGGGTACTCCGGTGAGGCTGAGGATCCCGATCACGAGCGATCCGACCATGACCAGCGCCAGCACGCGGGCACCGATACGGACGATGCCGGCCCAGACCCGACCACGCGGACGCTCCGTGGGGTGCAGGAGGCCCTCCCGCTCCCGGATGCTCCGCAGCGCCTCACCCGGAACCGCACCCCGCGCCGACAGCGCGAACAGCCCGAGGGTCGAGAACCCCGCGATGAAGACCATGGCGTAGCCGTGAGAGGCCGGGAAGTTCACCAGCCAGACGAGGGTGTCCATCGGGTTCAACGTGCCGTCTCCTTCTCGATGGTCACCGCGACGGTCTGCGGGTCCTCCCGGCGGTAGAACGCCCATACGGGAGCTCCCACCTGGAGATGCGGGATCGCCTGGGGGTAGACGAACACGGTCGTGTCGGCCTCCCACGTCGCCGCCCCTTCTGGTGCCATGAGCACGCGCAGCGCGAGTTCGCTCTGCCCCTCGCGACGTCGGCCCGTCGGCCGCACCTCGAGCACCGACGCGGGCACCTGCGTCCCGCTGGTGCGCGCCCGTACCTGGCGGGGGTCGATCAAGCCTCGGTCGATGCGCCACTGCAGCATCGCGTCGCGCACAGCGGGGTCGCTGAGGTCCGCGAGCTCGACCGTGTCCTGGTCGGTCACGCTGTAGCGCACCGGGACCGGAAGCCCCACCTGGAGCGTCGCGAGATCCGTGGGCTGCACGAGCGTACGGAGCTGCCCGATGAAGTCATCGGCCGCGCTCGGGGTCACGCGGATGAAGAGGTCGTACTGCGGCACGTCGTTGACCGTCATCCCGGTGCGGGTGACCTCGACGATCGTGCCGACCCCGATCTGCGCCTCACCACGCGGGGTCCTGCGACGCGCCAGGCCCGACAGCATCCCGCCGAACGTCAGCAGCAGGCCCCACGCGACGCCGATGATGATCGGGCCGCCGAGCGTGTCCTCACCGGCGAACGGGAGGATCGAGTGACGCTGATCCACGCCGAACAGCCCTTCGCCGACCCAGATGACGAGCCAGGCGGAGAGCAGCAGCCAGACGACGAGGAACACGATGCGGAGCATGCTGTTCAGCGTAGCCAGGCGCCGGTCTCCGCCCGAACACGGATCCGTGTGCCGGGTCCCTCGTACGGCGGCACCGGGTCCTCTACACTCGGGTCAACGATGCCGACCCGAACGGTATCCCTCCCGACAGCAGGACGACGATGCCCACACCGCTGATCGAGCGCGAGATCACCGCGCCCGTCGCGCTCACGACTCCCGACGGGGCACTGAACCGCGATGCGCTCGGCTGGTCTCGAACGCCTCTGCACGACACATCCGGCATCCCCGGTCGAGGCCGCTGGGGGCGCAACAAGCGCTGGGAGTACTGGAACGTGATGACGCCGTCGCACATCATCGCGTTCACCGTGTCGTGCGTCGACTACCTGGCGCTGCACGAGGTCTGGGTACTCGACCGGGCGACCGGCGAGGACATCGGATCGACCGTGATCTCCCCCGGAGCGCGCTCCGCGACGCTGCCGCCATCGCTCGGGGACGGCCCGGTGCGGGCCCGGACCCGCCGCATCACGCTCGACGTCGACGAGGTGTTCGACGGCACGCGTCTGCGGGGCACCGCTCCTCGCGTGTCGTTCGACCTGCTCGCCGCCAGGCCGCCCGAGCACGAGTCGCTCGGCGTGGTGGTGCCCTGGCGTCGGGGGGACGACATCCGCCGGTTCCAGTACACCGTGAAGGATGTGGCGCGGCCGACGACCGGCAGCATCGCCATCGACGGCACCGCCCACGACGTGCCGGTGGGCAGCTGGGCGGTGCTCGACCACGGACGCGGGCGCTGGCCGTATCAGGTGCGGTGGAACTGGGCCGCCGGTAGCGGCATCGTCGACGGCCGCACGATCGGGTTGCAGCTCGGCGCGAAGTGGACGGATGGCTCCGGGGCCACCGAGAACGCCCTGCTCGTCGACGGGCGCCTGTCGAAGATCAGCGAGGAACTCGTGTGGGACTACGACCCCGAGCAGTTCATGCGCCCCTGGCAGGTGCACGGTGCGACCGCCGACCTCACGTTCACACCGTTCTACGACAAGATGTCACGTACGAATGCGCTGGTCATCGCGAGTCGGACCGATCAGCTGTTCGGCGTCTGGTCGGGTTGGGTGCACGACGACACGGGTACGCCGGTGCGCGTCGACGGCATCGAGGGCTTCGCCGAAGAGGTGCTCAACCGCTGGTGACGCTCGCCCCGGCGGACCGCAGCGCGCGCTGCACACCTTTCGCCGCCGAACGCCCGGCACGATTGGCGCCGATCGTGCTCGCCG